>CANHLB010000007.1 GCA_947461335.1 Burkholderiaceae bacterium
CTCTAGGCTCTTTATCGACTGTGCTGGCGCTGCACTTTGCTTTCAGGGCTTCGCTGAGTAGGATGTGATCAATGCGCATTCCAGCGTTTCTTCTGAAACCCATCATGCGATAGTCCCACCAACTAAATGTTTTAGGTGCTTGTTCAAACATTCTGAATGAGTCGCTGAGTCCAAGATTGATTAATTCTTGAAACGCGTTTCTTTCTGGTGGCGATACGAGATTCTGGCCTTCCCATGCTTTAGGGTCGTGCACATCTTGATCAGCTGGGGCGATATTAAAGTCACCCAACAGTGCTAAGCGTTGATTTTGTTCTAGCTCTTCTGTTAACCAGGTTTGTAATTTAGTTAACCAAGCCAGTTTGTAGATAAACTTATCGCTATCGGGTGATTGTCCATTTGGAAAATAGGCTGAGACCAGTCTAATAGGTTTTGTTCCAGCAAATGAAATAGTAGCTGCGAGAATGCGCTGCTGCTCATCATCATTTCCGGGGATATTTCTGATGGGTTTTAGAAAGGTAGTGGCTGCATCAGAGGCGATGGCTGCTAAAGCCGCTTTGCGCACAATGATGGCAACACCGTTGTAAGTCTTTTGCCCAGCGGCGAGACTGAGATAGCCTGCCGCCTCTAGCTCTTGATGAGGGTACTTGTCATCCGTGAGCTTGAGCTCTTGTAAGCACAAGGCATCAATAGCTTGCTTCTTTTGTTCCTGATCTTGTAGCCAACGAAGTACGTGCGGAAGGCGAACCTTTAAAGAATTCACATTCCACGCCGCAATTCGAATTGCATCAGTCATCTAGCCCCAGTTCCTGCAATTTACGTGTAATCGTATTACGCCCAATACCAAGGCGTTGGGCTGCCTCTACTCGGCGTCCACGAGTTACCTCAAGCGCCGCTTGCAATACTATTTTCTCAAACCGAGCGCATAGGGCATCGTAAACTTCTTTATCGCCATCTTGTAGCATTTTAGTAGCTAAACGCCCTAGCCCACTCTCCCAATCGCCTGCAGTAACTTTTGCAGCAGCAGGATTTGTCGGAGAAGATTCGCCATGCAATATGACAGGCTGGTCCCCAGCTTCTGCCATGATGTCTGCAGGCAAGTCACTAACCCCAATAATATTAGCAGGGGTCATGACGGTGAGCCAATGACATAAGTTCTCTAATTGACGAACATTACCCGGAAACGGCATTGCAGTAATCTCCTTGAGAACATCATCAGAAAGTTTCTTAGGATCAACGCCTAATGATTTCGCGCAAGTGAGCATAAAGTGCCTAGCCAGCATTGGAATATCTTCACTACGCTCACGCAATGAAGGCATACGTAAACGAATCACATTTAGGCGATGCAATAAGTCTTCACGAAAAAAACCGGCCGCTACTCTTGTTTCGAGATTTTGATGTGTAGAGGCAATAATCCGCACGTTAACCTTGATTGGATCCTGGCCGCCAAGGCGATAAAAATGCCCATCTGATAACACACGCAATAGACGTGTTTGCAAATCAAAAGGTAGGTCGCCAATTTCGCCTAAGAAAAGAGTGCCGCCATCAGCCTGCTCAAAACGGCCACGACGCAATGTCTGGGCCCCAGGAAAGGCGCCCCGTTCATGACCAAATAACTCCGATTCGAGCAAATCTTTGGGTACTGCTGAAGTACTCAGGGAAACAAATGGACCTTTAGCTCTAGGGCTATGCTTGTGTAATGCATGAGCAACTAGCTCTTTACCGGTTCCAGACTCGCCAGTAATCAGCACAGTTGCATGAGATTGAGCTAAACGACCAATCGCACGAAAGATCTCTTGCATTGCAGGTGCTTGACCAATGATCTCAGTAGCATCTTGGCGCCATGCCGGTAACTCCTTAGCACCTGAATCATTACGAATACCCTGCTCCACAGCCCGATGAATTAACTCAACCGCTTTTTCAACATCGAATGGTTTAGTGAGGTACTCAAACGCGCCACCCTGAAAGGAGGAGACAGCAGAATCTAAATCTGAATATGCCGTCATGATGATCACAGGTAAGTTTGGGTGGCTTGCCTTTACATGCTGCAGTAAATCTAAACCATTACCACGTGGCATGCGGATATCAGAGATAAGTACTTGTGGAGATTCTTTCTCCAGTGCATTGAGAACATCATTGGGATTTGAGAAGCTCTTGTGCGGGATATTCTCGCGCGCCAAGGCTTTTTCTAAAACCCAGCGAATAGATTGATCATCATCGACGATCCAAATTGGTTTCATAATGCTCTCTCCTGCCTACGGTATGGAATTTGAATATGGAAATCGGTACGTCCTGGACGGCTATCACAAGCAATAAAGCCCTGGTGTTGTTGAACAAAAGTTTGCGCTAGGGTCAACCCTAAACCGCTACCACCTTCTCTCCCAGATACCAAGGGAAAGAAAATACGTTCAATCATTTCTTCTGGAATGCCCGGACCGTTGTCAATCACATGCAGGTCCATCGCTAATTTGTAACGATGTTTTGCAATGGTGACCGAACGCGCAACTCGGGTTTTTAATTCGATTTGGGCAACTCCAGTATTTATCTCTTCGGCAAGCGCCTGTGCAGCGTTATGAACAATATTTAAGGTTGCTTGAATGAGTTGCTCGCGATCACCCATGACATCGGGCAGGCTTGTATCGTAGTTACGAATAATTTTTAAGCCTTTAGGAAACTCTGCTAGCACTAAGCTACGTACTCGTTCGAGTGCTTCATGCACATTGAATGCTTCAATGACATGCGCCTTACGATGTGGTGCCAGTAAACGATCTACCAAGGTCTGTAAACGGTCTGACTCTTTAATAATGACCTGTGTATATTCTCGTAAACCTTTTTCAGGTAACTCAAATTCTAGTAATTGCGCTGCACCACGTATTCCTCCCAATGGATTTTTAATCTCATGGGCCAGATTACGCATTAATTGTTTATTTGCTTCTACTTGTTGCGTGACTCGCTCATCGCGCTCACTTCGTAGCTGTTGATCGATTGGAAACCACTCCATCATGAGCAAGTCAGGATCCTCAAGTGCTGCAACAACGATATGTGCCTGAATGAGCTCTTGATGAATACTGCCCGGTAAGGAATGTAAAACCAACTCTTGGCGCTGAGCTACAAAATGGCCAAGCTTTACTTCGGCGATCATTTTGTTCAATGCTTCATTGTTGCCAAATAAATCATGCACAGACTGACCCTCAAGTGATTTACGGGATAAATCCAGCGCAGTCTCAGCAGCTGGGTTCACGTAAACCAATTGTTGGCTCTCAGCCTCAAATACCACGATGGCATTGGGCATCTGATCAAGCAATGTCGGAAAAAAAGGAGCAGCCGAAGCTGCTCCCTTGAACGAATTGCGCAATAGACCTGCGCTCAAACTTTCTCCTTCGCTTACAGGGAATAGTACATATCAAATTCGATAGGATGGGTAGTCATACGGAAACGTGTGACATCTTCCATCTTCAAATTGATATAGGCATCAATCATAGATTCAGTGAAAACTCCGCCGCGAGTCAAGAACTCATGATCTTTCTCCAAGGCAGCTAAAGCTTCTTCTAAGCTTGCACATACGGTTGGGATCTTTGCATCCTCTTCAGGTGGCAAGTCATACAGGTTCTTATCAGCAGCTTCGCCTGGGTGAATCTTATTTTGCACACCATCTAAGCCCGCCATCAACAAGGCAGAGAATGCCAAGTATGGGTTTGCCAATGGATCTGGGAAACGCGTTTCAATACGACGGCCCTTAGGACTAGAAACGTGTGGGATACGAATGGAAGCAGAACGGTTACGTGCTGAGTACGCCAATTTCACTGGGGCCTCAAAGCCTGGAACCAAACGCTTATAAGAGTTGGTGCCAGGGTTAGTAATCGCGTTCAATGCTTTAGCGTGTTTAATGATGCCGCCGATGTAGAACAGAGCAAACTCTGATAAACCTGCATAACCATTACCAGCAAATAAGTTCTCACCATTTTTCCAAACAGATTGGTGAACGTGCATCCCAGAACCGTTGTCCCCAACTACTGGCTTAGGCATGAACGTGGCTGTTTTGCCATAAGCATGCGCAACGTTTTGCACTACATACTTTTGCCAGATAGTCCAGTCAGCGCGTTGAGTCAATGTGCTGAACTTAGTACCTAATTCGTTTTGACCTTGACCAGCAACTTCATGGTGATGCACTTCAACTGGAATACCTAATGATTCAAGAATTAAACACATTTCAGAACGCATATCTTGGAATGTATCTACTGGGGCCACTGGGAAATAGCCGCCTTTTTTACCTGGACGATGGCCAGTGTTACCGCCTTCGATTTCTTTTGCAGAAGACCATGGAGCTTCTTCAGAATTGATCTTCACGAAACAACCCTGCATATCAGCACCCCAACGGACGCCGTCGAAAATAAAGAACTCTGGCTCTGGACCAAAATAAGCTGTATCACCTAAACCGGAGCTCTTCAAATATGCTTCAGCACGTTTTGCAATAGAGCGTGGATCACGGTCGTAACCTTTGCCATCTGAAGGCTCGATCACATCACATGTGATAACTAATGTTGGCTCTTCATAGAATGGATCGATATAGCACGCTGTTGGATCTGGCATCAACAACATGTCAGAAGCTTCAATACCTTTCCAACCAGCGATAGAGGAGCCGTCAAATGCATGACCGCTTTCAAATTTGTCTTCGTTAAAAGCAGAAATTGGAACGGTAGTATGTTGCTCTTTACCCTTTGTATCTACAAAGCGGAAATCAACGAAAGTACATTCTTTCTCTTTAACTAACTTCATCACATCAGCGACGGTCTTCGTCATGCAAATCTCCTCTATTAACTAAATTCGGAATTCAAAATCAAGGTGTAAGCCCTTGTTCATTCCAGGCACCAAACATGCCTTAATGGATGTATGTAATTTACTGAAGCAAACAAACGGGAATACCCATTATTGCACTATTAAAGTGCTCGTTTCCCCCATTGGCCGCCTGTAAAGCCTATATTTGCACTTATTTGGTGCATATATAGGCTGATGCTTAGCTGATATCGTGGATTTCGTAGCCTAGCTCTTGGGTACCCGTTCGCAGGGCAATCCATGCGCTTTCCAAAAGGTTAGAGTTACCTTTGATGCCTAACTCAATATGGCGCTGAGCATAAACTCCGCCCTTGTTAGGATCACCAACAGAAGGCAAGCTAAATACCTTCACTCCTGGAAAATTGGCCTCTATACGCTCCATTAAAGGGGTCAGGGTTGATTCAATACCCTTAGGAACGATGAAGCTTTGCTCTGCCCGGTTCTCTTGATGAAAGAGGTCTTTGTAATAAGTATCTAAGCACCAAGCCATCATCGGTGCAGCCATTACCGGAAAGCCAGGAACAAAGTGATGCTCTTTAATTCGAAAACCAGGTATCTGGTTATAAGGATTAGGAATGATGTCGCTTCCAATGGGAAACTCCCCCATCTTGAAGCGATGTTGATTCTCTGGTGTATTTAAATCCGCCTTAATAGGATCACCTTCGGCCATGGACTGAATTCGTCCAGCGATTAATTCCTGTGCGCTGGGGTGCAGCTCTGTTTTCGTTCCTAGTGCTAATGCCGCACATTGCCGCGTGTGATCATCTGGTGTCGCACCAATGCCACCAGTACTAAACACCACATCACCGCTTGCGAAGCTTTCTTTTAGCGTTGCAGTAATTTGCTCGGGATCATCAGCCACATACTTTGCCCACGCAAGGCTTAAGCCGCGCTCATTGAGAAGCCCAATTAAGGTCGCCATATGCTTATCCTGACGACGTCCAGATAGAATCTCATCACCAATCACAATCAGGCCAAAGCGTCGTTGAGCCGAAGTTGATACATCAACTGGTAGGTCTATTTCAACTTTTTTAATAACATCAACCATCTCATTAGCCATGATAGGGAAGCCCTGTTTCAACTACACGTGATTGCACTGTTAAAGCTTGTTCCAGCTCTTCTTGCCGCAACTCTTTTAAGGCATCTAATAAGAAGTGGCAAAACCAAAGGCCTGCAAACACAAAGATCAAAGAATAAATCCAGAGCGCTACAAAACTCACCAGCGGAAATAAAACTAAAGCCAATGCTGATGTAGCCCAGAAGAAGGTAGGTACTGCACCAAGCATTCCAGAAGCGATGCCCATACATAACAAAGACCAGCGATATTTTTCTAATAGCTGATCACGCTCTTGTGCGCTGGCATGCTTAGCAAGTACATCGTAGGACATAAGGCGCATTGTTAACCATCCCCAAAGTAATGGTGGTAATACAGCCACTAATGGTGGCACCCACCATACGGGCAATGTCAGCATAACTAAGGCAAGGCAGATCAATGCTGACCATAGTGTGTAAATCAGACTGCCAAATAAACCACCACCCCGCTTACACTCTAAATCCTGATATTGCGCTTGCTTGACCACAATTTTGACGATAGTAGGCACAGTAGAAAAGGCAATGAATACTAATAAGCTAATCGTGATCAGAGGAATAATCAGCATCACAAAAAATAGGGGTGCAATCCATGCCCTGGCGTTTTCAAAGCCAGCCCAGATCAAACCTTCTTGAATCCAATTGGTAAAGATCGAGTTGGTCAGAAACTCACTAAGGACTGCTAGTGCAGGTGTCCATGTGAGCCAAATGAGGCAGCCCCATAAAATCGATACGATTAAGAATGGTCGCAAGCTAAGCCACAACATTCTTGGATGCATTGTTCCCACTAGGGCTAATCCAAATGATTTAAATACTTGCGGCAATCCAACCATAACACTCCTATTACATACCACTACGTATGTTTTACTTCATTGACTTACTTTGGCATAAATTCTTTAAGGGCACGCAACAAGCCTTGCCATTGTTGAGTGAAGACATTGTGGGATACGGCCAAGTTTCTTACCCCTGTAGGATAGACCTCTTTAGGAAAGCTAGCGGTTCTAAACAACATATCCCACCAGGGAAACAAAATGCCAAAGTTACAGCCACCTAAAACGCCCGGCTTGCCTATCGCTTCATGACCATAACCTACTGCATGATGCATGCGGTGAAACATGGGGGATACTAGAAGATACTGCCCTTTACCAAGATGAACTTTGATATTGGCATGCTGCCAACTCTGAATAAATTGACTTAATGCAATCAAGATAATGAATTGGCCTGGTGATACACCAAATAGAAGTGCAAAAAATGCCGTTACTGCTGCATCCATAATGTCATCTAGGATGTGATTACGATTATCTGACCAAGCGGTCATTACCGTTTGGCTATGATGCAAGGCATGCAACTGCCACCACCATTGAAATGTATGCGAGGCACGATGGTAGAGGTAGCCCACTAGATCCAGAAGGACTAAATAGACCAAAAAACTGACTAGCGGTATTGAAGTAACCCCTGGCCACCAAGACTCGACATTAAAACGATCAAAGCGGAAATCATGCAAGACGGAATCAATCTCAAAAAAGAATCCGGACAATGTAATAAAAATGATTCCATGAAAAATACCTAGGCGATGAAATAAGGTATATAAGACGTCTGCTCTACTCACCGTTGAAAAACGCTCCTGCGTCTCTGCAGGCGCTAAGCGCTCCCAGGTTCTGAGCACAACGATAATCAGAAAGATCTGAATACAGCCAAATAAAAACCAATCCATGCCATCAAATACATCTTCTGCCCACGCCATCAAATCGAGTTGATACAGAATTGGTCCAACAATATTGGCAAACAAAAACTCCTGAACGCTACCGTAAGCGTTAGTCATTGCTAAGGTAATAGAACTCAGATCCATGCTTTATTTTGACTTATCTGCAAAATTTTTGTCAGCCTTAGGTAATACACCAAAGCAGAAGCCACGACCCTTGAGATTAATAATGAGTTGTTCCAATACCGCAGGAGCCCAGGGATCCTTTCTGGACCAAATCCCTAGGTGTGCCATAGCGATATCACCATCCTTCATTTCCCGACTCGCTTTTTCTAAAAGAGTGCTATTGGGATGCTTCTCAGAATTAAGCTCATCCCCCAGGAACCCAGCAGGCGACCAGCCAATATGCTGATAGCCGCACATATCACCCATTCGAATCAAGGTTGGTGAAGTTTTACCGCCAGGAGCACGCCAGATCTTTTGTAGTGGCTGACCCGTTAACTCTAAAAAGCGAATATCCACCCTGCGTATCTCTTTGCACATAGTCGCTTCGTTATAAAGCACCGTCATCCCAGCTTTTGGTCCAAATTGAGGTTTCTCAAAGACATCACCTTTAGGGCCATCTTTTACAAAATAAGTGTGATCGTAAGTATGGCTGCCAAAGTGCTGCCCTTCTTTAGCGAGCTTTTGCCAGTAAGCTTGCCACGAATCATCTAAAGCAAAATCTCCGCGAAACGTCTTTTCATTGGCTAAGAAGAAAGTTGCTTTGACATCTTGTCTTCTGAGGATATCGGCAACCTTTTCAGCAACCGACATATTGCCGGTATCAAATGTAAGGTAAACCGTTTTATTACAACTTGCTGCCTGTATAGAAGAGGCAAGCGTAAACCAGCCGATGATCAATACGACTGTGAGTTGAATGCCATGCTTGTACTTCATGATGAATATTTATTCCCAGGAAGCTCTAGGGTAAAAGAACACACCGTGTGGTGATTTACCAACTGGAATGACTGTCATTAATTTCATAGAGGGGATATCAATGACTCCCACCTTTTTAGCAAAACGTAAAGTGACCCATAAAGTTTTGCCATCTGGGGTAATTTCCATATCATCTGGGCCAGCTGGCAAACCAGTGATATCACCCACCTTCTCTAGGGTTTGCATATTGATCAGAGTAATAGAGGAGGCAATCCGGTTGCTCACAAATACATGCTTCTTATCGCCTAATGGGCGGAAGTTATGGGCGCCTTTGCCTGTTGAGATACGTTTTACTTCCTTACGCGCCTTCCAATCAATCACCTGAACGTAATCGTCGCCAGTAATTCCCACCAATAGATATTGATCACCAGGTGTCATCCACAAGCCAGCAGGAACCTTGCCTGTGGGCATCACCCACAATACAGTTTGCGTTTCTAAATCGATTGCTGCGAGTTCATTTGAGTCTTGCAGTGTAATAAAAGCAATTTTGCTGTCTGCTGTAAATGCAATGTGACTTGGTGTCTTTGCTAACTTCACTGTTTTGGCCAGTTTTAGATCAGCGCCATTAGCAGCATAAATATCGACCCTATCTAAACGATTACCGTTTGCCACAAACCATTTGTGATTGGGTGAGTAGCCAATTTGATAAGGATCAATGATATTTGGAATTCTGCCCGTTAATTCACCAGTGCTTGGGTTCATCAAAACAACATCATTACCTGCAGCATTAGCAATCAATAATGTTTTTTCATCTGGGGTCATCATCAAGTGATGGGGCTCTTTGCCAACCGGAATCGTTTTTATCACCTGGCGGCTTGGCATATCTATCAAACTGACTGATGCTTCACCTGAGTTAAGTATCACTGCCAGCTTTGGTGGATTCGCTGGCGAATTTGAAATAGCCGCAGTTTGCGCAAGTGCAAAGTGATTAACTGCAAGCAGGGTCAATATAGAGCTTGTCGCAATAGTGCTAAAACCTCTAATCGTGATAAATGTATGCATTCCTCTATTGTAAGCAATGCAGGACTGATTAAAGACCTCTATAAGCTGATGGATTTGACTTAGCGCAAGCTAGCTAAAACCTTTTCGAGTCGCTTTAAAGACATTGGGCTAGGTGTTTTGAGCTCCTGGGCATATAAAGCCACCCGCAACTCTTCAAGTTGCCAGCGGAAATCCTGCAAGGACTGATCCTCGGTCATGGCATAGGAGCTTGAACCTTTGCTTCCTTGAAGCAGCTTTTGCCAAGGCCTTGCAACTGACTCCCAATCTTTTTGGCATTGCGCATCACGACTAGGATTAGAGCGCAACTTATCAATCCTCATCGCGATGGCCTTTAAGTAGCGCGGTAAATGAACCATCTGTCCATAGGGAATCTCGGCTACGAACTTAGGAAAGATCAAGGCTTGCATTTGGGTTTGTATATCTGCATAAGCAGTAAGTGAGGCTGCCTTTGCGCTAGACATCTTTTTCTGGAGGTCAGCATGGGCTTGCAATGCATTTAAGGCATGGCGTGCGATCTCTTGAGCTATAAGAGCCACTCGTGGTTTGCCTGCCTGTAATCTCTCGGTAAATTGCTCAGCATTAACCGGTAGTGGCTCAGTCATCAATGCGCGTTCAAGAGCAAGGTTGAGAATCTGTTCGATTAATCCCTCTACTGAACCTATATTGATAAAAAGCAATCCTAATTCTCGAATACCAGGTAATTGTTTTTGGAGTGCTTTAAGTGTGTCTTTATTACTAAGCGCAAAGAGTCGGCGCAATCCCAGGTGATGCTGCTTTCTAGCTTCGAGCAAGTCATCAAATACCTCTAGATCACAGTAGTCTCCTCTATCTACCAATGCGGGGTAACCAAATAAGGTTTTATTACCCTTCTGAATCTCTAGGGTTTCCGGCAACTCACCAAAGCCCCAGGAGCGATAGCCGTCCTGCTCCATCGCACGAAGACTCTCATCAGAGTTGATAGTTCTGGCAGGAGCCTCAACCCCCAGCTCAGCTTGTGCTGTCTCTTGGGCAATTGCCTGAAAGGCACTCCGAGCAGTTTCTCCAAACTCAGAACGAAGACGAACTAAGTTTCTCTCAACTTCGAGCTGACGGCCGTGCTCATCAATTAGCCTGAAGTTCATCGCTGAATGTAAAGGCAAAGATTCAGGCCTAAAGTCTGTACGTTTAATTTCTAAACCACGTTCTTTGCGTATATCGCTAATCAAGCTATCTAAAAAATCACCTACCCCAAATTGCTTTTCTTCTAATTTACGCTCTAAAAATGCCTTTGCATAATCAGGCAGTGGCACACAGTGACGACGCAGTTTTTGTGGCAAGGATTTGAGAAGTAGCAATACTTTTTCTTCACACATCCCGGGGACTAGCCATTCACATCGCCGTCCATCGACTTGATTCAGTTGCGTTAAGGGCAGCACTAAGGTCACGCCATCTTTAGGGCTACCGGGCTCGAAGTGATAAGTCAGGCTAAGCTCTACACCACCTACTATCATTTTCTTGGGGTAGCGATCGACTGTTATTCCAGCAGCCTCATGGCGCATCAAATCGGCTTTTTCGAGCCTTAACTGCTGATCTAGAGACGGTTCCTTTTTCAGTAAAGCTTTAAGGTCCTCCCGATTACAAATTCCCTTGGGAATACGGGACTCATAAAATGCAATTAGTAAATCGTCATCTACCAAAACGTCGGGACGGCGTGAGCGATGCTCAAGTGCTTCGATGTCTTTAATCAAGCGACAGTTATGCCAGAAGAACCCAAAGAGCCCAGGATATTTTTTCTTAGCATCGGTCTCAGTCTCACGATACAGAGCGGGTGTATCCATGCGCCCAAACATTTCTTCTTGCACTAATGCCTGGCTTATAAATAACTCTCTAGCCTCTTCTGGGTTATGCGGCTCATAGCGCACTCGTCGGCCATGATAGATAGGCAAGCCATATAAGGTGCCGCGTTCAAATGCCAGCACTTCACCTTGGCGGTTGTCCCAAAAAGGATCGCTGAGAGATTTGATCAGGCGATGGGCTGCTACCTTCTCTACCCACTGTGGCTCAATTTTGGCAATCGTGCGGGCATACATCCGGTTGGTTTCTTGTAACTCACCCGCCAAGATCCAGGCTCCCGCTTTTTTACCAATCGTAGATCCCGGCCAAATAAATGGTCGAATACCGCGAGCACCTATATACCCACCAGTCTTACTATTGCGATCTTGAGATTTTTCGTCGTCTTCTTTTTTGGCAACATAACCAAGTAATCCCGTTAGAAGAGATAGATGTACTTGTTCGTAAGTAGCAGGGAGTGCATTTTCTTTCCAGCCCTTTTCACTAAGCATGGTGTGCAATTGACCATACACATCGCGCCACTCACGTAAGCGGCGTGGCGATAAGAATTTACTTCTACATAAGTTTTCTAATTGGCGATTGCTGTGTTTATGGTGCAAGGCGTCTTGATACCAATCCCAGAGCTTGACAAAACTTAAGAACTCCGAACGCTCATCGGCAAACTGCAGGTGTGCTTGGTCAGCTGCAGCGCCCTGATCCATAGGTCGCTCACGTGGATCTTGGGTTGCTAATGCCGAAGCAATAATAGTGACTTCTTTTAGAGCATTCTGCTCTTTAGCAGCCAATAACATTCTGCCAATACGAGGATCAAGGGGTAGATCAGCTAGCTGCTTACCAATAGCGGTAAGCTTAAAGCTATTGTTGATATCTTTACCGTCGGGCACGTCTGCTTCATCAAACTCAATTGCACCCAATTCATCTAATAGTTGCACGCCATCAGCTATGGCCCTACCTAAAGGTTTATCAATGAAGGGAAAATGCGAAATCTTGGGTAAGTGCAGTGAACTCATGCGCAGTAGTACTGCAGCTAAGGAGCTACGAAGAATTTCTGGGTCAGTAAATTTGGGACGGCTTTGATAATCCAGCTCGCTATACAAACGAATACAAATACCGTCCGATACACGTCCGCAACGCCCAGCTCTTTGATTGGCTGCCGCTTGTGAAATCGGTTCAATCTGTAATTGCTCTACTTTATTGCGATAGGAGTAGCGTTTCACTCTTGCTAAACCACTATCAATCACATACCGAATATTTGGTACGGTTAAAGAAGTCTCGGCAACGTTCGTTGTCAGAATGATGCGACGGCCATTTCCAGGACTAAAGACTCTTTCCTGTTCTGCAACAGATTGACGTGCAAACAAGCTAAGTACTTCAGGATGAAAGCGTTGTTGTAGTACGTGATCTTTACGCAGCATCTCAGCACAATCCCGAATCTCGCGCTCCCCCGGCAAAAATACCAATACATCGCCAGCGCCTGATGCGCCTTCACGCCAAACATTGGTGATTTCTTCTACGACTGCATCCGGGAGTTCCTTTGCGGCCTTAGATTCTTTTTTACCATCGGGTTTAGGGTCAGCCTCTAATGGCGAATAACGCTGCTCCACTGGAAAGAGACGACCGCTGACTTCAATGACTGGAGCAGGGTTGCCATTCATTGCAAAGTGCTGCGCAAAACGTTGGGCATCAATCGTCGCCGAGGTAATGATCAGCTTAAGATCAGGCCTTTTGGGGAGTAGCTGCCTTAAATAGCCTAATAAAAAGTCAATATTCAGACTACGTTCATGCGCTTCATCAATGATGAGTGTGTCATAAGCTTTGAGCTGCGGGTCACGCTGAGTCTCTGCTAGCAAGATGCCATCGGTCATAAGTTTGATGGAGGCAGTATGACTGGACTTATCAGCGAAACGCACCTGATAACCCACATCCTGACCAATGGGGGAGCCTAGCTCTTGGGCAATTCTCTTGGCTGTGGCAGTAGCCGCTATTCGGCGAGGTTGGGTATGGCCAATGAGCTTACCTCCATTAATGGTCCCTCTCCCGAGGTCCAGACAGATCTTGG
Source organism: Burkholderiaceae bacterium (assembly GCA_947461335.1). Classification (GTDB taxonomy): domain Bacteria; phylum Pseudomonadota; class Gammaproteobacteria; order Burkholderiales; family Burkholderiaceae; genus Polynucleobacter. The sequence goes on from CANHLB010000007.1 coordinate 13,491, forward strand.
GTAATTGGGTGGTCTTACCTGAGCCTGTCTCTCCACAAACAATTACCACCTGGTGGTTCTGCAAGGCATCCTTGATGATTTGCCTTTGACCGGAGACGGGTAATTCTTCTGGAAAGCGGATCTCTAGCCTGCGTGAGGTGTTGGAAGCAGGCACAGGCTTTGGCATTGCTTTGGGTTTTTGTTGGTTTATAGGCTCTTGCACCCTATAATTTTCTCACTATGCCAACAAATGCACCGAACCAGGCCTCAAGTGCCGAAGAATCTACCTCTAACTTCCCTTTTGTAGGGTGGTTGCGCGATGTTGCACCCTACATACATAGCTTTCGCGAAAAGACCTTCGTCATTGCTTTTGCTGGTGAGCTCGTCCAGGAAATTGGTCTTGAGAACCTCATTGAGGATATTGCCATGTTGCATGCCATGGGTATGCGCATTGTTTTGGTCCATGGAATTCGTCCTCAGATTGAAGAACAGCTCACCTTACGCAAGATCAAGAGTAAGTTTGGTAAGAGTACGATGCACAGCTACCGAATTACTGATGCCGCTGCACTAGAGTGTGTCAAAGAAGCCGCTGGTGAATTGCGTCTCGATATCGAAGCAGCCTTTAGTCGTGGCTTACCAAATACTCCAATGGCAGGCTCACGTATTTCTGTGATCTCAGGTAACTTTATTACTGCAATGCCAATTGGCGTTGTTGAAGGCACTGATTACATTCATACTGGGTTGGTGCGTAAAGTCGACTCTACTTCTATTACGCAATCTTTAGATAGCAACAAAATTGTTTTGCTTTCTCCCTTAGGATTTTCTCCAACAGGGCAGGCATTTAACCTTGCCTACGAGGATGTAGCCGCCTCTACTGCTGCGGCACTGAAAGCCGACAAGTTAATTTTCTTAAGTCCTTATGAAGGACTGCATGATGCAGAGGGCGAGCTCATTACAGAGCTTTCTTTACCTCAGTTGCAAGAATATATGGCCGAGAGTAAGGATTTAGCAGTTGGCATGAAGAACTTACTCAATATCTCTGGAAGAGCCGTTCGAGCAGGCGTGAGTCGTGTTCACTTCTTACCATGCAATCAAGATGGCGCATTACTTGAAGAACTCTTTACCCATGATGGTATTGGCATGATGCTCGCCTCCTCTGACATCGAGAACTTACGCGAAGCCAACCAAGATGATGTGGGTGGTATTTTGCAATTAACAATGCCGCTTGAAGAAGAAGGTATCTTAGCGGCTCGAGGTCAAGACGTGATTGAGCGTGATATTCAGCGTTTCTCTGTCATTGAGCACGATCGTGTTCTATTCGGCTGTGCTGCCCTCTTCCCATTCCCTAATGGTGTTGGTGAATTAGCCTGCCTAGCAGTGGATCCTGATGTGCAAGGCTCAGGTGATGGTGAGCGTCTGCTTAAGCGTGTTGAAATGCGCGCTAAGCAAGAAGGCATCAAGAAATTATTTGTACTCACGACTAGAACAGAGCATTGGTTCTTAAAGCGTGGCTTTAAGCGGGCAACGGTTGATGACTTGCCTGAAGAAAGAAAGCAAATTTATAACTGGGACCGCAAATCCATGGTTTTAACTAAAGATCTATAAGAAAAATAAGAAAGGTATTACAGATGGCACGCATGGTTCAATGTATTAAGCTTAATAAAGAGTCTGAAGGAATGGATTTCGCCCCACTTCCTGGCGAGCTGGGCAAAAAGATTTGGAATCAAGTATCCAAAGAAGCTTGGGCTGCATGGTTAAAGCATCAAACCATGTTGATTAATGAAAACCGCCTCAATATGGCTGATCCTAGAGCTCGCCAGTACCTTCTAAAGCAGGTTGAGAAGTACTTTTTTGAAGGTGGCGCTGATATGGCCGAAGGTTACACTCCGCCAGCAGAATAAAGAGATTTCGCCGTATTGCAGTACGGCATAAATAAAACTCTAAAACTTGTTTCCAACTGTTGACACTCTCATTAGGTAGGAATAGGATGAATTCGTAGCAAGGCAGATATGGTGCCCCGCTACATTGGCGAAAGCCACTCAGAATGAGCATATCTATATGCTCATAGGCTAAGGAACTAAATCTCTTCCGAGCGCCTGCGCCATGCAAACCATGGCAAACAACCCGATGGGGAAGCCCCGTCGGGTTTTTTATTTCCTTTTTCCAACTAGAGTGAGATGCGGCTAACGCCAGAGGCGTTACTGACCAATAAGATGTTGGCCTTCTCTTTTGCAAATAAGCCCACTGTGATCACACCAGCAATCTGATTGATTTGTGCCTCCATATTGATAGGATCAGTAATCTTCAAACCTGCCACATCCAAAATCCATCCACCGTTATCAGTTACAAAAGGCTCACTCGGGGTTTGATTTAAATCTGTACGGATACTTTTTGCTGGACGCAATGTGACCTGGCCGCCCATTTTTTCTAACTCTCTGCTTACTACGCCTTTTGCTAAAGGAATAACTTCTACTGGAAGCGCGAAGTTACCCAGTATAGGGACCTGCTTAGAAGAATCACAAATACAAATAAATTGATTGGCCATAGAGGCAATAATTTTTTCACGGGTGAGCGCCCCACCGCCGCCCTTAATCATGTGACCTGCTGGATCAATTTCATCAGCACCATCTACATACGCAGGCAATTTATTTACATCATTAGGATCTAAAACCTTAAAGCCGTGTTTTAGTAAGCGCTCGGTTGTTGCATTCGAGCTCGATACCGTTCCTGAAAAATGATCTTTATGAGGTGCTAGGGCATCAATAAAGCAATTAGCAGTAGAGCCAGTACCAACCCCTAAAATTTGTCCTGCTGGCAGCTTTAAGACCTCGTCTCTTGCTGCCTCACCCACCATTTGTTTCAGTTGATCTTGGTTCATAAGCCCGCCAAATACCTTTATTGGAACTGAGTCATTAATACATCTATCATATGATAATCATAAGAAACCCATTACATCAGATTTGATAAGCCATGAATAGCACCCTTTCAAGCCTCAACCAACTTGATCAGCTCAAAAAATACACCACGGTAGTAGCCGATACAGGTGACTTTGAGCGCATGAAAGAGTTCCAGCCGCAAGATGCCACTACTAATCCATCCCTGATTCTCAAAGCCGCCCAACAAAGTAATTATCAAAATTTGGTGGGGTCGGTTAAGGCTGCCCACCCAGGCATGAGCCCTAGCGATTTAGTCGATTACATTCTGGTGGCATTTGGTTTGGAGATTCTCAAAATCATTCCAGGGCGGGTTTCCACTGAGGTCGATGCCCGACTTTCTTTTGATGCCAAGGCAACCGTTAGCAAAGCCAAGCATCTCATTGCTTTGTATGAGTCTCATGGGATTGATCGCAACCGTATCTTGATTAAACTTGCCGGTACTTGGGAAGGCATTGCGGCTGCAAAGGAATTAGAAGCTGCAGGCATTCATTGCAATATGACACTGCTCTTCTCTTTAGTTCAGGCCGCAGCTTGTGGCGCTGCAAACGCAAAGTTAATCTCTCCATTTGTAGGTCGCATTACCGATTGGAATAAAGCCAAGTTAGGCGCCAATTGGAATGATGCCAATCATGGTGGTGCAAATGATCCGGGGGTTACTTCAGTCAAGAAGATATTTCACTATTACAAGCATTTTGGCATCGCAACAGAGATCATGGGTGCGAGCTTTCGCAATACAAGCCAGATTCTAGAGCTTGCTGGTTGCGATTTGCTAACCATTAGTCCAGAGCTATTAGCTGAACTACAAAATAGCACTGCTGCTGTTAGTAAAAAATTGGATGCAGGAAGCACTGATGGGGATAAGATCACTCCATTGAAGCTAGATGAATCTAGTTTTCGTCTGCAATTAAATAATGATGCGATGGCTACCGAGAAATTGGCTGAAGGGATTCGCAATTTCTGTATTGATACAGACAAGCTAGAAGCCTTACTCGCTAAGTAAAGCTTCTAGACATTTTTTTCTGACTACTTAGCTGTATTAATACCTAGCAAGCTATAGGCAGCACAATTACCAATCATTCCAGTTGCTAGGGGTATGATGCCAATCCACGCCCAAGGTCCAGTAATACCAAAAGCCGCTAGACCAATGAGAGTAACGCCGACGGTCATGCGCAGAATACGATCAGTATGACCAATATTGCATTTCATATAAGCCTTTCAGGAAACTTACTTGGCAGCTTTAGGTGCTTTCGCTAGGCGCTGTCTTAATGCCTCATACAAGCATACGCCACTTGCAACAGATACATTCAAACTTTCAACTACACCCTGCATTGGGATGCGCACGAGCTCATCGCAGGTTTCTTTTGTGAGGCGTCGCATACCCTCACCTTCACCACCCATCACAATGGCAATCGGACCGCTTAGGTCGATGTCATAGATGGATTTTTCAGCTTCATCGTCGGTGCCGATTAACCAAACACCCGCTTCTTGCATCTCTTTCATACTACGAACGAGGTTGGTAACCGTAATTACAGGCATTACTTCAGATGCGCCACTCGAAACCTTGCTGACTGTTGCATTAATAGAAGCCGAACGGTCTTTTGGAATCACGACTGCATCTACTCCTGCACCATCGGCTACGCGCAAGCAGGCTCCAAAGTTATGGGGATCAGTCACACCATCTAAAACCAGAAATAATGGTTTCTTCTGGGCACTTTCCGCATCTTCAACTACTTCAGTAATAGTCCGTGCAACGGTCATTTTTTCAGCTAATGCTACAACGCCTTGATGACGATCGTGACCCGTGAGTTTATGCAAGCGTTCAGCATCAGCAGCATGTAAGCGTTCGCCCAAAGTTTCTTCCGCTTGCTTTAAAAAATCACCCATACGTCTATCGCGACGGCCTGGATCAAAGTACACCGCTTTCAAACTATCTGGGTCAACACGTAAACGTGCCTGAACCGCATGAAAGCCAACTAATATTTGTTTCATTATGTTTTGTTCAATCTTTATTTACGTCGGGCATTAGTACTTCGTACTGGAGGCTTAGTGCCCGCAGGCTTGCCAACAGATCTTCCAGGTTTGGATTTGCCATTCTTACGGCTAGCCTTGCTCTTAGACTGGTTAGCATTTAAGTTGCCAGCAGACTTAGCCGCATTCACATTAACACCGCCAGGTTTTTGTGGAACTTTATTTGCAGGACGGCTCTTTTTAGAAGCAGCTTTCTTATTCGGCCTTCCGGTATCAGTAGCTAGAAGCAACTGACGACGGCTAGATGTGCTTCCCACTTCTGCACCCATAGACTTTACAAGACTAAATTCAATCTTACGGGCATCCAAATCAACACGGCTTACTAAGATATGCAAGCGATCACCTAAGCGATACCGAATACCCGTTCTCTCGCCACGCAATTCTTGTCTGGCCTCGTCATACTGAAAATAATCGCCACCCAATTCAGTAACATGAACCATACCTTCAACAAACAGATTCTCAAGCTGAATAAATAATCCAAAATTAGCAACACTCGTTACTGTGCCAGCGTACTCCTGGCCTAAATGATCTCGCATGTAATAGCACTTGAGCCAGGCCTCAACATCTCGTGAGGCCTCATCAGCACGACGCTCATTCGATGAGCAATGTACGCCCAATTGACCCCAAATAGGTAAAGCAGCATTAGCCCCTTTAGGAGCTCTAGCACCTTTAGCCACTCCGGCTTTAGCGTCACTATGAGACTTCTTAGCATTCACTGCATTCTCACGACCTTTGCCTTTTCTGGGCAATGTGAGATTGAGGGGTACAGTTGGCGGTAGTACAGGCGTGTAGGGTTTTTTCTGCAGAATAGACTTAATCACACGATGCGTGAGTAAGTCTGGATAGCGGCGAATTGGGCTAGTGAAATGCGAATACGCTGGATATGCCAATCCAAAGTGACCTTCATTATCTGGCTGATACATCGCTTGTTGCATCGAGCGCAACACCACTGACTGCAACATATTGACATCGGGACGCTCTTTAATCTCACGCATGAGTTTTGCAAAATCACGTGGCTTGGGTTTTTCACCGCCGTCCAGAGAAAGGCCTGAGGTCCTTAATACTTGACGTAAGGTCACCAACTTCTCTTCGGAGGGCTCTCCATGTACACGATACAAACTTAAATGTTTATTTTGATCAATGTAGTCAGCTGCGCAAACGTTGGCTGTCAACATACACTCTTCAATCAAGCGGTGGGCCTCATTGCGCAGGCGCGGCTCAATACGCAAAATCTTGCCTAACTCATTACTGATGATCTGAGTCTCGGTAGTTTCAAACTCGATTGCTCCTCGCTTCTCGCGAGCTGATAAAAGGATCTTGTATAAAGAATAAAGATTTCCAAGCAAGGGGCCGAACTGGGCAAAACGTGCAGCTTCAGGACCTTTACTATTAGAGAGAATTTCCCACACAGTGTCATAGGTGAAACGTTGCGCAGAATGCATGACTGCGGGATAGAACTGGTAGGCTAATACAATGCCGTTGTTATCCACCACTGAATCGCAGACCATACACAGGCGGTCTACACCAGGATTTAAGGAACATAGCCCATTAGAGATCTTTTCAGGAAGCATTGGGATAACGCGTCTTGGAAAATACACTGAGGTGGCACGTAATAAACCCTCATCATCCAAAGGATGTCCTGGCTTTACATAATGTGAGACGTCGGCAATCGCTACAATTAAACGCCAAGCCTTCGTCTTACCGTACATGATTGGCTCGCAATAGACCGCATCATCAAAGTCTCTCGCATCAGCGCCATCAATAGTGACTAAAGGTATATCTCGTAAGTCGACACGACCCTCTAAGTCTTCTTGCTGAACAGAATCCGGTAATGCTGCAGCCTCTTTCATGGCAGCAGCTGAGAATTCGTGGGGCACGCCATACTTCCGCACAGCGATTTCTATCTCCATGCCAGGATCGTCAATCTCGCCTAGGACTTCCACTACACGGCCAAGAGCTTGGCGATAGCTATCAGGATAGTCAATGATTTCAACACTAACGACCTGACCTAGCTTTGCTTGGCCCTGCCCCTTTGGCGGAATCAATATGTCATGACCGATCCGGTTATCTTCAGGCGCAACAATGAGAACACCGTTTTCATTTAAGAGGCGGCCAATCACTACTTTATTTGCATGAAGTACTACTTCGACAATCTGTCCTTCTGGGCGACCGCGTCGGTCTGTTCCTAATACTTTGACATTTACTCTATCGCCATGCATGACGCGAGACATCTCTCGTTCAGAGAGAAAAATATCTTCACCACCATCATCAGGAATGACAAATCCAAATCCATCTCGGTGGCCCTGGACTGTTCCTAAACGGTCAGCCTCACGCGGCACCAAGTCTTTTGCTTTACGCATTTAATTCCTTCGGCAATACATGCCCTTGCTATATATCTATTGATATCTATTTTTGTTATGAATAAGGCTACTGTATCAAACCATCGAGTCTGTAGGTAAAAAGCCAAATTAGCCTAAAAAGCCCTCAAAGTAGCCATCCATCTATAATAAAGGCATGCCCAGGTGGCGAAATTGGTAGACGCACCAGCTTCAGGTGCTGGCGATCGTAAGGTTGTGGGGGTTCGAGTCCC
>CANHLB010000008.1 GCA_947461335.1 Burkholderiaceae bacterium
AATGGTCATCTCAATAAACCCTATAAAGATCACAAAAACTAATTCTACAATTGAGCCCATGCAAATGAAAAAACCACCCGAAGGTGGTTTTAGTGTTTCTTGGTGGCCCGGGGCGGAATCGAACCACCGACACAAGGATTTTCAATCCTCTGCTCTACCGACTGAGCTACCAGGCCAAGAGGGAAGATTATAGCGGAAGTGTTTTTAGGCCTCATAAATGTGTGTGACTGTACTGTATAGCCTTGTATTTAGTGAATTCTTCGGCAGTTAAGGATGTTTGATCCTGTTTGACGGTACTCGGCTTTTTCTGCTTGCGCAAACACAGCTATCTGTAAGCTTGGCTTTCAGTGGCTAAGCATTTGGCCCAAGCAAAGAAAATAGTAATAATCTTTGGTGGAGTTAATGTATTTATTAAATCTGTGGGATAAAGACGATGAATTTAAGCAATCACCTCAAATCCTTACTGCAAGCTTAAAAAAGGGGCTCCCTTATGTGAAGTTGTTTGGCACCGCAAACACTTTGTGTGTAGACAGGCTTTGAGGAGCTGTAGCGTCGCTTTGAACGCGACACGAAAAAAAGCCCCCAAACAATGGGGGCTTATATATTGCTGATAACTAAAGTCCTTACTGCGTTGGTGCAGCTCCATTCACGACAGAATTTGGCACTGCTACGCCCGACTTAAACTTAATAATGTTTTGAAAGCCTGTTGGAGTTAACTGTGCAGTTACAACGCTTGGTGGCGTAGTGCTGTTGTCATTTATTTTGAAATAAAGTCTATCAGCCGTTGAAGCACTATATTCGCCATAAACAAAGTATTGCGAACCATTGAGGGGTGCGAGTGAAATTGGTGTGACGACACCGGTTGCAAGATCGTATCCCAAGGCAATCTTGGATGCCAACGGACAACCAAGAGTTAACTGACAAGAGCCGCCAGCCTCTTTCCAATATGCGAAATTTTGCATATAGACAGTATTGGCAGATCTAATAGTTTGGATTGAAATATTCCCAACAGTTAATTCAGTGCTAGCGCCTGTATATACAACCTGAGATGTGCCGCAAACCCCCTGTGTCAATGGGCGAGTATATTTAGTAACTGTATAGGCTGTTGAGGAAGTGGCTTGCCATAACAGCGTGAATAAATTACCGCTTGAGTCTGGGGTTACATCATTTGACAAAGAGTTTGCACCCAGGCCATTCCCAAGATTTGAGCCACCATAGTTCGTAAGAGATAAAACTCCGGCTGAAGAGACATTGCCTCGAATCAATAGGGTGCTAGTACCACAGCTTAATGTACTGGCATTAGTGTTCACATTGAGAAAGAATGAGTGCGTTGTCGCAGAAGCTGCTGGATCAGAAAATGCGTCATTGTTATAGTGAGCCTCTGTTGCACCCCCATTTAAAGGGGCTACGAAAGCACCTAATGGAGAGTTGCTCATATCAATTGAATACCCATCCGTAGGAGTTGTAACCGTTTGATTGATTAAGGCCTTAACCGCTTGAGTAGGGTCAGCTAATGCGGGATTTGCTACAACATAATAAGTTTGAACAATACCAATATTTGGCACAACGTTGGCATTTCCTGTCAAATTGAACTGCGTAAACATTAAGTCGCCGTTTTCCATCGGATAGTAAGGGGCCCAAAAGGGGTCTTGGCTGTTAAGTCGTGTACAGTCAACGCCGCTACATACTCCGTAACTTGCATATGGCACGCTAACGGTTGGCGTGGTGCCCGTAAAGTCTATCCTTGCAAACCCAGTGTACTGAGGACTTGCGCTTGATTTTGTATAAAAACCTGCGAAAAAATATTTGCCATTGAGTGTGAGCTGACCAGGTTTTTGACCATTTGAAGGATCTAAGTAAAAAACAGGGGTGCCAACACTGGCCCTATTTGGCAATGACAATCTTAGGCAAGTTGTGGCTCCAGAACTTTTCGCAATAACGACTAAATCGCAAGTATTTCCGCTTGAGTCCGTAACACCGCTAGCCTGTAAAACAAGGTGTTTACCAGCATCCTGAATTTGACTCACACAAGCAGGGGTAGTTTTTGAAGTTGATAAGCCAATCAAGCTCCATTGCTGCTTATTACTAGTTCCATTTAAACCACTTGATGAACAAGACGAAATAGACTGGGCTGTAGCCGTAGATATAAAAAAGTTATTGAGTTTTGCCAGAATAGTTTTTAATGATGCCCCAAATGCAATTGTTGTGCTTCCACTCAAATCTGCAGCATTGCCTGCTGTCAATTGATATCCGGTTAAATCCCCAACAGAAGCTGTGAGCTGTGTGGATTCTGCAGTCGATGTACCACCACTGCTAGCACTTGAGCCACCACCACCGCCACCGCCACAACCAGCTAATGCAAAAATGGTAAAAATTATTGCTATGAATAGCGATGATTTGATTTGCATATTTAGAACCCCTTAAGTAATTAAAGTCTTTAAGGTATGCTACTACTAATTTTTATAATTAACAATTAGTAGAAAATATGGGTTGGGTGTGACACTATCGATGCCAATTTAGAAATACCGTAAGCAATGAATTCAGTGTTGGTGGGGCAGTGGGGCGCAACCAGCTAAGACCCAATGAGTAGAGGACTCTTAATCCTCTATCCTACGTTTTCAATCCTCTGCTCTACCCGACTGAGCTACTAGGCCAAGACATGAAATTATAAATGGTCTAACCGCATCTAATCGCAGCCGCTCATAGCCTTAGTTCGGGCGGCATGCAATTTTTTGTAGCTGTTAAGCATGCGGTGGTGCCTATCGAGACCTTCAAGCTCTATGCTTGTTGGGGTCAACCCGTGAAATCTGACACTACCATCTACTGAGCCTATTACCGCGTCCATCCTCTCATTGCCAAACATCCGGCGCAAATTGATGATGTAGTCATCGAGCCCCAAATCACTATCCAGAGAAATCTCCAGCACTGTGTTTAAAGCTTGATAAAACAATCTACGCTCAATGGTGTTGTCGTTGTATTGAAGAAAGGCCTCCACTAACACCTGTGCATCCTCAAGCTGCCCCAATGCCAAATGAATTAATAGTTTTAGCTCTAGAACTGTTAGCTGCCCCCACGGGGTGTTCTCATCAAACTCGACCCCAATCAAGGTAGCAATATCGCCATACTCATCGAGCTCATTATTTTCTAGGCTTTCAAGTAACTTACCTAAACTTACTTGGTCTAGATGATGCAAATTCAAAATATCTTTTCTAAACAACAAGGCCTTATTGGTGTTATCCCAAATCAGATCCTCGATCGGATAAATCTCAGAGTAGCTAGGCACTAAGATCCTACATGCAATCGCACCTAGTTCGTCATATACCGCAACGTAAGCTTCTTTACCCATCGTCTTGAGAATGCCAAATAAAGTTTCAGCCTCTTCTTCGTTAGAGTTTTCGCTACGGCTAGAGAAGTCCCACTCAACAAAATCAAAATCTGATTTTGCACTGAAGAAGCGCCACGAAACAATACCACTGGAATCAATAAAGTGTTCAACAAAATTATTTGGCTCGGTCACTGCTTCGCTTGCAAACGTGGGCGGGGGCAAGTCATTAAGACCCTCTAAACTTCTCCCTTGGAGCAATTCTGTCAAACTGCGCTCCAGCGCCACTTCCTGACTTGGGTGTGCGCCAAACGAAGCAAACACACCCCCTGTCCGAGGGTTCATTAAGGTGACGCACATAACAGGATAGATCCCGCCTAAGGAAGCATCCTTAACCAATACTGGATAACCTTGCTCCTCTAGCCCTCGAATGCCTGCCAGAATGCTGGGATATTTTGCGAGCACTTCCTGAGGCACGTCTGGCAGAGCAATTTCGCCTTCCAGTATTTCTCGTTTTACTGCGCGCTCAAAAATTTCTGATAAACACTGCACCTGGGCCTCGGCCAGCGTATTGCCAGCACTCATGCCATTACTAACATAAAGATTTTCAATCAAGTTAGACGGAAAATAAATCACTTCGCCGTCAGACTGTCGCACATACGGCAATGAACAGATTCCGCGCTCAACATTGCCAGAGTTGGTATCAATCAAATGTGAGGCATGTAATTCGCCATCGGAATTAAAAATGTTTAAGCAGTACTCGTCCAGAATTTCTGTTGGCAGTGCATCATTAGCGCCTGGCTTAAACCAGCGCTCATTTGGGTAATGCACAAATTCTGCGTTAGCAATGTCTTCGCCCCAGAATGCACCTGCGTAAAAATGGTTATTACTCAGCCGCTCAATATATTCTCCTAAAGCGGATGCCAGCGCACTTTCTTTGGTTGATCCTTTACCATTGGTAAAGCACATTGGCGAGTGCGCATCACGGATATGCAAGGACCATACATTAGGAATAATGTTGCGCCATGAGGCGATTTCAATTTTTACCCCCAGGTTTGCTAAGACCGCAGTCATATTGGCAATCGTTTGCTCAAGTGGCAGATCTTTACCAGCGATATAGGTACTGGCATTCAAAGTCGGGCTTAAGCTCAATAAAGCCTGAGCGTCTTCGTCTAAATTCTTTACCTCTTCAATCACAAACTCCGGTCCAGCCTGCACTACTTTTTTCACTGAACAACGTTCAATAGAGCGCAAAATACCTTTGCGGTCACTTGCAGAAATGTCTTCTGGTAATTCAACCTGAATCTTGAAGATCTGTTGATACCGGTTTTCAGGATCAACAATATTATTCTGTGAGAGACGAATATTTTCAGTAGATATATTGCGAGTGTCGCAATACAACTTCACAAAATAAGCTGCACATAAAGCTGATGAAGCTAAAAAATAATCAAAGGGGCCGGGAGCTGAGCTATCGCCCTTATATCGAATGGGTTGGTCAGCAATTACTGTGAAGTCATCGAACTTAGCCTCAAGACGAAGCTTGTCGAGAAAGTTGACCTTAATTTCCATGGGAATAATTCCGAAAATGTTGTGGGCGCTATCAGCTGCCTTAACGCCGCTACTATATAACTCAAAGGTACATTTAAAAAAGCTAATGCAAAATAAGGTCTATTGCTCGCTCTTATTTCGAGATGTATCGATTCCCAAGGCTTTTAACTTGCGGTACAAGTGTGTTCTCTCTAGCCCTGTGTACTCTGAGATCTTGGTCATGCTGCCGCCCATAATTTGCATTTGATGCTCAAAGTAGGCTTTTTCAAACAAGTCTCTTGCCTCTCTAAGAGGAAGATCAAAATAGGTTTTTGCAATACCGCTAATGAACTCACCCTCGACGACCGCCGCGACTGACTCGTTTGAAGTTGGCTTAGAAGGGGTTCCTGCGTTTGTATTTGGCTGTAAGGCCTTTTCTTCTAATGGCTCAACGTATTTAGGAGAACTTTCTAGCGCTTTATTAACCGTCTTTAAAAGTTTTTGTAATGCAATGGGTTTTTCGAGAAAGTTTAAGGCGCCAATACGCGTAGCTTCAACAGCAGTATCAATGGTTGCGTGTCCAGACATCATGACTACTGGCATAGTGAGTTGACCCGTTTTAGACCACTCTTTAAGCAAAGTAATCCCGTCAGTTTCTGGCATCCAAATATCTAGTAAGACAAGATCTGGGCGCATTTGTTCACGTATTGTGCGAGCCTGTACCGCGCTCTCTGCTGAGTAAACAGTATGGCCCTCATCGCTCAGAATCTCATTGAGAAGCTCACGAATTCCCATCTCATCATCAACAACCAAAATACTAGCCATGCTTAGGCCGCCTCTTTTGCTAGATTCATAAATAATATTGATACCTGTGCGCCAACCACTTCTTGTCCTTGCATCCGATTCCGTATTTCAATTTTGGCAGAGTGATCATCAATAATTTTCTTAACGACTGCCAAGCCCAATCCCGTGCCCTTACTCTTCGTAGTGACATAGGGTTCGAATGCCCTTGCCAATATCTTAGCCGTAAATCCAGTGCCTGAATCACTTATTGTTAATCGAACTGCTTTTTGTACTATGCCATTGTGCTCCCCGTATGACACTAATTCTGTTTTTACCTCAACTGGTTCACTTGGGCGCGCACCCTCAAGGCTTGCATCCTGAGCATTTTGAAGCAGATTATGAATAACTTGTCGTAGTTGGGTTGAGTCTCCCATGATATTAGGGCAAAGTGGGTCTAGTTGAGTGCGTAATGGGCTGCCCTCGTATAGGCCCAAAATTTCCGAAGTGAGCATATTGATCGAAACAGGCTTTAATTGCGGCGTTGGCGTCTTAGCAAAATCCCTAAAGTCGTTGACCATCTCTTTCATAGCCTGTACCTGACCAATAATGGTTTCAGTGCTGCGATTGATCATTTCCTCTTGCTCAGGACTAAGCTTGCCGGCAAGTTTGTGTTGTAAGCGTTCTGCTGATAACTGTATTGGGGTCAAGGGATTTTTAATTTCGTGGGCCAAACGTCTTGCAACCTCGCTCCAAGCAATCGATCTTTGCGCGCTCACCACATCAGTAATGTCATCAAAGACCACCATGCGCAAATCCCCTGTCAATTCAGTTCCTCTAACAAATAAGGTAACTCCCAACTCATTATCAAATTCATTGGTGGTGTGGAGCTGGATTTGCTTTTGCCAAACAGGGGTATTTTGATGGCTAATTTGTGCAGTGGGCCTATCTTCAGATGCTGTGACCGCAAGCTTCATGGTTGCAAAGCCTTCTTTAATTGCTTCCTCAAACTCCAAGAGGGCGGGACTACTGCTCAAAGGCTTGCCATCCAAATAAGTCAGGTCTTGCTTAAAAATCCGATCAGCGCCTGCGTTGCTAGACACGACGTTATAGTTTTTGTCAAAGATACAAACCCCTGCAGTCAAGCTTCCAAGCACTCTTTCTAAAAATGCCTTGGATTCCTGTAAAGATGTGCGCGTATCGGCTAACTGCCTTGTCATAACATTAAATTGACGAGTCAGCATACCAAGCTCGTCCCCCGTATCTAACTCTGGCTTGGGCGATAGATCGCCTTGCGCAACCGCTTGGGTCCCCTTTAGCAACATCAACAATGGTCTGGCCAGTTGACGCCCCAACAAGAGGGCCAGAGTGATTGCCAGGAAAACGGCAAAAAATAGGGTGAGTGTCAATGTACCAACAAACATCTTGCGCAAACCAGTTCGCCCTAGTGACTTCTCTTGATATTCAGTATAGGCTGACTCAACAGCAAAAATATTCTTTGCCAGCGGAGTGGGAATGAACCGCACTAACTGCAAAAAATACTTATCGTCCACATCAGATTTGCTTTGGAGTGATTTTTTTCGCACGATCGGCACAATCGCTCTTACTCGATAGCCTCGCTGCCCCCCGTCAAGCTCGATTTGATCTAAGAAGGTAATGCCCTTCTTTTGAAATGCCTCCGAAACTACCTCCGCGCTAGGTGGAGGCAAATATTTTTTAGGCCTTAACTCACTAGTGAGAATCAAATTGCGCTGCATGTTAAAAAGGCTAACTTCTTGAATGCCGAATTGATTGCGAATCTTCATTACCATCGCACCAACCTGATCAGAGCTTGATCCTGGTGGGGCCTGAACAATTTGTTCGGCAATGTAATTGCCCTCGGACAATATCTCTTCTTGAGCAACGCGCAAGGTAACGCGTCCTAGCTCTAAACCAGAATTGAGCGCCGACTCTACCTTCACATCAAACCAAGATTCGATACTACGTGAGACGAACTGTAAAGAGACGCCATACAAAATTAAGCCCGGAACAATTCCAACTAAGGCAAAAATCATTGCTAGTTTTGCAATCAGGCGTGTACCAAAGTGACCTCGATACCAGCGCACTCCAATAACGGCGACTAAAGTCAATATCACCAGCGTTAAACAAATGCCAATAACAATGTTGGCCGCATAAAGCCAAATATAGTAGTTATCAAAAAACTCTGTATTGGATGAAGCAATCGACAGTAGCACTAAAAGTAATAAGGCAAAAGCCCCAATCACCCCGATAGCAATCGGAATAATCTTCTTTCTCCAGGCCTTTAATGCAAAAAAATCGGCCATTAGCGTTGCAATCGATGCTCTCATTGCTTAATTACATTAGGTCCATTGGGCGAAAATGCGAAACGATACCAATCGCTTGAAACATTCCAGTCGCGGTTATTCAGGGCATTCACCTGAAAAGGTTTCGGTAGCTTGCTTAGATCTAAAGTCATGCGCAAACTTGCTGTATAGGATTTATTAGCATCAAGCTGACCACTCTCAATCACCCGCCAACCCCCAATGCTGCCAACAGCTTGTAAGGCCTCAGAAAGTGTTTTTGCAGAAAAGGTAAATCCTTCCGAAGCAATTCGGTATTGCTGAGTTAGGGGCTGATAAGACAAGCGCGTTTGTCTTTGAGCAATCGCCGGTTTCTCATCAAACCAGTACCAGCGTGAGCGGGTTAAATCAAACTCTGCCTGAAAATAGAGCACCACTCCTTTTTGTACTGCTTCCTCTAACCCTGGAGAAAGCTCTATCTGGAAGGCGGCATTTAAAAGCCAGTCGTTATCAACCCTTTCCAACTCAAAGGATTTGATCTTGATTCCTTCTGCACTTGCGCTTGTTGAAAATATGCTCAACGCCATCAAACACAAAAAGATGAGTTGTTTAATTCTTTGGCTCATGGCCCATTTTTCTTAAACAAAGCATAGTAAAAACCGTCACTTACCTCAGTAGGCAGAATCTGCCCGGGAGCGCCTAATCGTACCGCATTGCTATGCCCTGCAGCAAACCAGATTGCCTGATCCTCACCCTCCTCAGGAAAAACGGAGCAAGTTATGTACAGCAGCAAACCTCCGGGCTTAAGCATGGTCCACGCCTGCTCCAAAATACCTCGCTGCTTTTGCTGCAAAGACCAAATATCAGCCTCACGTCTTAAGAAAGGGATATCAGGGTGCCGCGCAACAATGCCAGATGCAGAACAAGGGGCATCAAGCAAAATCTTGTCAAAAGGGATGCCGTCCCACCAAGATGATTTAGAGGCATCGCCTCTGAGCACTTTTACTTTTTCTGAGGCCAAACGCAAACGGTCTAAATTACCGCTAATTTTTCCGAGTCGTTCGCCATCCAATTCCAAGGCAAGCATCTCGCAGTCAGCACATTCCAATATATGTGCAGCCTTTCCGCCTGGCGCGGCACATGCATCCAAAATTCTTTCGCCTGCCTGTGGATCCAACAAAAGTGCCGCGAGTTGGGCCCCAGCATCTTGGACAGACACTGCGCCAGTATAAAACCCGGGTAATTCTGAGACTGGCACTGGGCTGGGCAATAGTAATGCGGACGGTAAGTTTATCCCCGCTAGCTCTTTCACTGGGATTGATGTAATTCCAACATCGCTTAATAAATCCTCGTATTGCTCACGCGAATACTGTTTTTGGTTCACTCGCAAAATTAATGGCGCACGTTTTGCTTGAGTAAACAAAATAGTTTGCCAAGCCTTTGAGTAATTACGCTTTAAATTAGCGCGCCACCACGATGGTACATACATTGCAATAGGGTCTGGCGGGTAAGAGGTGGCACCCTGTGGGGGTTGTACTATAAGGCTTACCTTACGTAACACTGCATTAACTAAGCCCTTTGCATACAGAGTCTTTTCGTATTCGCCACAAGCCTTGACAGCTTGATCTACGATAGTGTGATGTGCATAGCCTTTACCTTCGGAGGCTTCTTGTAAAAATAGAGCAATCGCAACGCTTAATAAATGGTCTACTTCGGGAGGCGGGGTTTTCGGAATAAATTGTTTAATTAACTCGTGAGCTCGAACCCATTTACGCAATGCGTCAAAACTTAAGCTCTGGACAATCGGGCGCTCGTGGGCTTCTAGCTCTTCTAAAACTTCGGTAAGCGACCTACCACTCATAACTTCACCAACTGCCTGTGCAGCAATCGTGATTGCCTCAAAAAGCGGAAGGCTGTGAGGCGTTTTTTTATCAGTCAAATGAATTTGCTCTGGGGTATTCCCCGTTTTTTGCTAAAGCTATTAAGCGTGCCACACGCTCTTGCGTTGGTGGATGAGTTGAAAATAATTGCGCAAGCCCTCCTGCACTTAAAGGATTTAGAATCATCATCTGCGCAGTTTCTGGGTGTTGCTCAACTGCTTGAAAAGGAATGCCTTGCGCATAATGATGAATTTTCTCTAGGGCATGCGCCAAGCCTTCGGGGTCGGCACTAATTTCGGCTCCGCCTCTATCTGCTTCGAATTCTCGTGCGCGTGAAATGCTCATCTGGATTAAGCTCGCAGCAATCGGAGCCAAGAGTGCCACTAACAAGCTGGCAACGGGATTGCTTGGTCTGCCCTCAGAATTGCGCCCACCAAAAAACATTGCAAAATTGGCTAGCGCAGAAATTGCCCCGGCCATAGTTGCAGCCACCGTAGAAATCAGAATATCGCGGTGTCGTACATGGGCCAACTCATGAGCCATAACGCCACGTAATTCACGGTTCGAGAGGATTTTTAAAATGCCTGTAGTTGCAGCAACTGAGGCGTTTTCAGGATTTCGTCCTGTTGCAAACGCATTTGGGGCTTCTTCATCAATTAAAAATACCTTAGGCATAGGTAAGCCCGCTTTATCTGCTAACTCTTTAACGAGCGCATAAAACTGTGGTGCTGAATGCTCATCAACCTGCTGAGCGTTGGTCATTTTTAGAACCATCGTGTCAGAAAACCAATAACTAAAAAAGTTCATCCCAAGCGCCATCAATAAAGCGATTAGCATCCCCTGTTCTCCGCCCAGCATACCGCCAACCGCAATGAATAATGCAGTAATTGCCGCCATCAAAACAGCAGTTTTTGCGAAATTAAACATTCCTACTCCTTTGTATGAAAGCGTAACAACTGTTCATTGGCTGGAAGGCTTTGAAGACAGGCCTTTGCAGCCATTTTTTTTCCGCCAGGTTTTTGCATTTCTAAAATCTCTATTGCGTCTTTCCCACACTGAATATAGATGCCCTCATTACCAAAACCTAAGACCTCACCAGGGCGACCCGTTTGCACATGTGCGCCCTCCCTCGGAATTCGAGAACTCCAAAACTTCATCGTAAGCTCTTTAATATTGCTAGTTGCGCCTGGAAAAGGGTTAAAAGCACGAATGTGGCAATCAATTTCTGTTGCACTTAAATTCCAATCTATTTCTGCTTCCGTCTTCAATATTTTTTCAGCATAGGTAATGCCGGCACTCGACTGCGGTGTGCGCACTAAATTCTTGCCTACTTGTAAAAGATGGAGCACCTCGACGATGGATTTGCCACCCATCTCAGCTAATTGATCATGCAAGCTTGCGCTTGTTTCAAAGGGTCTTATTTCAACTTCCTTCGCGAGCACGGTATCACCGGTATCAAGCCCCGCATCCATTTGCATAATACAAATACCAGTTTTTGTATCTCCCGCTTCAATCGCCCGTTGTATTGGTGCGGCACCACGCCAACGAGGCAACAAAGACGCGTGGATATTAAAGCTACCGTATCTTCCACGGGCCTGCGTAATATCTAAAATATCTTGCGGCAATATCAGTCCATATGCCACAACAACCATGGCATCAAATTCAGTGTTGATCAACTGCTGATATGCCTCTTGCGCTTGCGCTTGTTTTTTTGGGTCGACGCTATTACGTCTCAAAGTTTCAGGCTGTAAAACAGGAATATTTTTTTCTAGAGCAAACTCTTTAACAGGGCTGGCTTGTAAGTGCATACCTCTACCTGCGGGGCGATCAGGCTGAGTTAGGGCTAGGACAATTTCGTGACCGGCAGCATAGATGGCACGCATTGCGAGAGCAGCAAACTCAGGGGTTCCAGCAAATACAATTTTCATTAGCGGCGCCTAGCGCTCACCTGCTAACTCTTTAGCACGCTTTTTTAATTTCTGTGAAATACGAGTTCGCTTGAGAAAGGACAAATACTCAACAAACACTTTGCCTTGTAAATGATCAAGCTCATGCTGCAAACAAACTGCTAGTAAGCCGTCTGCATCAATCTCGAACTCTTTGCCATCAACATCTAATGCTTTGACTCGAACTTGTGCAGGCCTTTCAATTTCATCATAAAACTCAGGAACAGAAAGGCAGCCTTCACGCCATGATTTCTTTTCAGGGCTTGCCCAAATAATTTCTGGATTAATAAAAACCTGCAAATTATTTTGCTCATCTGATACGTCAATCACCAAGATGCGCTCGTGTATATCCACTTGTGTTGCAGCTAAACCAACGCCCGGCGCTTCATACATTGTGTCTGCCATATCGGCAACTATTTTTTTGATGCGGTCATCCACTTGCGCAACAGGTTTAGCAACCTTATGCAAGCGGGGGTCTGGATAACAGAGAACGTTTAACAAAGCCATATAGGAATTATCCAACAGAGCAATCAGTCTGTCCTGATTGCCGGAAATTGCTAAAAGATCAAAATCTTTTAATGTCCATACCCCTTAAATCAAAACATTTCACTTGCATCGCACGCGGGGACCAATACTACCCATCCCGCCTCAATGATTTATACGATCCGCCACGGCGCCTGTATGTAGATGGAGATCTCAACTTGCTGCAAAAACCCATGATTGCAATTGTGGGGGCTCGTAGTGCCAGCTTTGAGGGCCTTAAAAATGCTGCTTTTTTTGCGCAAGGGCTTTCAAGTGCTGGCCTATCAATAGTCTCAGGACTTGCAAGAGGCGTTGATGGGGCAGCCCACCAGGCAACCCTCATGCTTGGGCCCAATCACCTTACTGTGGCAGTCTGCGGGGCTGGAGTAGATGTGATTTACCCCAAAGAGCATATGGATTTAGCCCAAAAGATCAGCAAGCAAGGTTGTTTGATCTCTGAGCTTGCTTTGGGGGAGACGCCAAAGCCATATCACTTTCCAAGGCGCAACCGAATTATTGCTGCCCTTTGTATTGGTGTAGTTGTGGTCGAGGCGGCCGAAAGATCGGGCTCTCTTATTACTGCAAGGCTTGCTTTAGAGCTTGGAAGAGAGGTTTTTGCGATTCCAGGCTCTATTTGCCACCCACTTTCTAAGGGCTGCAATCTTCTCATTCAGCAAGGCGCAAAACTAGTACGAAACCCTAAAGATGTTCTAGAGGAGTTGGTTTTTTGATAAAAACCCTATTTTAAGTGGTTTAAATGCAGTTTTCTATTCAAAACTCCTTTAGAAAATCACTGTCAGGAGAATGAAAAACTTGCCTTTTTGGACTTTTCCCAATTTATCGGTTAATAATAAAAAAGAGGTGGGCAATCGATCAAACCCTGATTTGGTTTAAATTGATCACCTTTTTCCCCTATTAAAAACATCATTTCAGGCTCAAATTTAGGCAAACGCGTGGCTAAAGCATCTACCAAAAGCAACCCCAAACCCTCTTCTGCGGATAAGCCCAAGGCACTCATCATTGCCGAGAAACCCTCGGTCGCCAACGATATTGCCAAGGCCTTAGGTGGTTTTACAAAACATGAAGACTATTTTGAAAACGAGGACTTTGTAGTCTCCTCTGCTGTTGGTCACCTCCTAGAAATAGCAGCGCCAGAAGAATTTGAAGTCAAGCGTGGCAAATGGTCTTTTGCTAATTTGCCAGTAGTGCCTCCTTATTTCGATTTGCGCCCGATTGCGAAAACTGAATCAAGGCTCAAAGTTTTACAAAGACTCATTAAACGCAAAGACATTAACTCACTAATAAATGCATGTGACGCAGGGCGTGAGGGGGAGCTTATTTTCCGCCTCATTGCACAACATGCAAAAGCATCACAAAGTGTCAAAAGGCTTTGGTTACAGTCAATGACGCCAGCAGCAATTCGTGACGGCTTTGCAAATTTGCGCACCGATACAGAAATGCAACCTCTAGCTGATGCGGCCCGTTGCCGCAGTGAGGCTGACTGGTTAGTGGGCATTAATGGTACGCGTGCTATGACCGCCTTTAACAGCAAGAGTGGTGGATTCTTCTTGACCACTGTCGGGCGTGTTCAGACCCCTACATTGTCGATTGTTGTCGAACGCGAAGAGCTCATTCGCAAATTTATTTCAAAAGATTATTGGGAAGTTAAGGCTGAATTTATTGCTGCTGCTGGTGTTTATGAAGGCCGCTGGTTTGATCCAAAATTCAAGAAAGACGTTGCTGAGCCAGATGCTCGTGAAAATCGTCTATGGAGTGAAGCCGCTGCGCAGAGCATTGTTGCAGCATGCCGCGGGAAAAAAGCGAGCGTTACAGAAGAAGCGAAACCTGCTACACAGTTAGCGCCTCAATTATTTGACTTAACAAGCTTGCAACGTGAGGCCAATGCACGTTTTGGTTTTTCAGCAAAAAATACTTTGGGTCTTGCCCAAGCTCTCTATGAGCGCCATAAGGTCTTAACTTATCCCCGAACTGATGCAAAAGCGCTTCCAGAAGACTATTTAGATACCGTTAAGCAAACGATGGAAACGCTTGCTGAACACTCGCAAGAATATCGTTCATTTGCCAAACAAATTCTTCAAGGCGATCCAAAAGCAAAAGCGGGATATGGTTGGATCAAACCGAATAAGCGGATCTTTGATAACTCTAAGATTTCTGATCACTTCGCGATTATTCCAACGCTAGAAACCCCAAAAACTCTGAGTGAGCCAGAAGCAAAGTTATACGATTTAGTGGTTCGTCGTTTCTTAGCGGTCTTTTATCCGGCAGCAGAATTTAGGGTGACAACCCGAATTACTGAAGCCTCAGGACACCACTTCAAAACTGAGGGTCGCGTACTGGTTCATCCTGGCTGGCTTACTGTTTACGGCAAATCAAATCAAGCTGATGATGAGCTGGTGCCAGTTCAAGAGGGCGAGACCGTTCAAAGCGAATCGGTTGTTGCGGTCCCATTAAAAACCAAACCTCCTGCACGGTATACGGAGGCGACTTTACTATCGGCCATGGAAAGTGCTGGCAAATGGGTTGATGATGATGAGATGCGCGAGGCAATGGCAGAAAAGGGCTTGGGTACACCTGCAACACGTGCTGCAATCATCGAAGGATTACTTGCGGAAAGATATATTGTGCGGGAAGCCCGAGAACTTATCCCTACCGCAAAAGCTTTTCAGTTAATGACACTGCTGCGCGGTCTTGATGTAGAAGAGTTAACGCGCCCCGACCTCACCGGCAACTGGGAAAACAAGCTCTCTCTCATTGAGCAAGGCAAGATGAATCGCGACACCTTTATGCAAGAGATCGCACAAATGACTCAGCGCATTGTTAAGCGTGCAAAGGAGTATGACAGCGATACCATCCCAGGTGACTACGCAACAATGACTACGCCATGCCCGCACTGCAAAGGTCCAGTAAAAGAAAACTACCGCCGCTTTGCTTGTGAAAAATGTGGCTTTACGATTAGCAAAACCCCAGGCGGACGAGCCTTTGAATATCCCGAAGTAGAAGAATTACTGCGCGAGAAAACCATTGGGCCTCTGCAGGGCTTCCGCAGCAAAATTGGTAGGCCATTTGCAGCAATTATTAAATTAAGTGAGATACCGGAGGATGATGCCGACTATCCAAATGCAGGTTTTAAGCTTGAATTCGATTTTGGTAACACGCAAGACGAAGAAACGGAAGCGATTGATTTCACAGGTCGCCAGGCTTTAGGCGTCTGTCCAAAATGTTCGGGTGCCGTATATGAAGATGGCATGCGATACGTTTGTGAAAAGAACACTGGTCCAAGCAAAACGTGTGATTTCAAAACTGGTAAGGTCGTCTTGCAGCAAGAAATTGCAGCTGAGCAAGTACAAAAATTACTTAAAGAAGGCAAGACTGATCTCTTAACCAATTTCAAATCGAACCGCACTGGGCGGGGCTTTAAGGCCTATTTAGCTTTAGGGCCAGATGGGAAAATTGGTTTTGAGTTTGAAGCCAAGGCTGCTGGTGCGGCCAAGGCACCCGCGAAGAAGCGGGCTGGTGCAAGCGCAGCAAGCAAGTCTGCAGCAAAGCCAAAGCGAGCGAGCAAAGCGAAGTCATCGTCTAGTACTTGAGCGGTGATTAATTTTGCCGCCAAGGCTGACCATAAAACACCTCTTGAGCCTAGTGCGGTAGCCAAAAAGATCCCGGGCCTTTGAGTAAGCGCGCCAATGATTGGCAGGCGGTCGCCAGCCACACAACGCACGCCGACAAAATCCCCGGCCTTCTCTAGGCTTTTGGTGTCTCCTTCAAAAAAATTTACCAAGCCTTGAGCTTGCTCACGATTAAACGCGTCGCTTCCATCCCTAGGCCCAAGATCATCTTCGCCCTCGTCAAAGCTGGAGCCCACGCTCCATCGATAGCTGCCATCCTCCAACAGTTGGGCCGGTAGGCAATACCCATCTCCAGATATTCCAACCCTTGGTAATTTTTCTACCCAAGGATCGTCTTTTTTAATAGAAAAAATACTGAGCTGGCCTCGAACAGGCTTTAGAGGCAAGCGAATACCAATCGTACTCAAAAGAGCTTTGCTATCCATTGCATTCGCTACTACAACTTTATCTGCAGAAAGGATGGCTTCATTAGAGTTGCCCAGCAAATGCCACTTTCCGTTGGTCTCTTCAAGCTTTGAAATCTTGGTATTCCAAAGACAAGTTAAGCGCTCGTGATCTTGCAAAAGAATATGGCTTGCATCAGATAGGTTTAAAGAGGCTCCTCGTGGAAGCCAAACTCCAGACTGTTTGATGCCACACATTTTTTCGGCTTCTTGAGCATCTAAGGGCTTTGCAATAGATTCGTCAAGATCTAATGACTGCAAGTAATTGCTCATTTCTGCCCAATCAAAGACCCGATCTTTTTTGGTGGGCTGGAAAATTCCATGTTGATCCCAAAGTTTTCCCCATCTAGCCTCTGCCAACAAAAAGGCAATTCGCGTGAGGCGTAGCAAGCGCGGAGAGCCCCTCCCAATATGGGGATGGGCAATCGCGTAAGCATGGCTTGAACAAGCAGTAGCGGGAGAGTGTGCAGCATCAACAATACAAACCGATTTGCCGCGGCAAAGCAACTCATTCGCAATCGTTGCCCCGCAAATGCCTGCCCCAATCACCACTATTTCATGGTGTTGGGGTTTGCTCATTAAATGAATCTAGATAAAATGTTTAGTAAAAAATATTGAATTAAGCGTTCAGGCGCTTTTCAATTTTTTCGCGCATTTCTAATAACTCTTTAGGCAAGCGTTCGCCAAGATGCTCAAACAATTCAGTGTGGAGTTTCAACTCCTGCTTCCAGTCATCAACCTTGGCTGTAATAACCTTGTCAAACTTACCTGTAGAGAAATCTAAGCCCTGCCAGTTCAAGTCAGAATACTCTGGGGAGATACCAAATACAGTTTCAACACCTTTTGCTGTTCCATCAACGCGGCCCAAAATCCAAGAAAGTACGCGCATGTTTTCGCCGTAACCGGGCCATACAAACTTACCGCTCTCGTCTTTGCGGAACCAATTCACACAATAGATCTTAGGTAATACAGCGCCTTCGGCTGCCAGCTTCTTGCCAATATTTAACCAGTGCTGGAAATAATCACTCATGTTGTAGCCAGCAAAGGCAATCATGGCAAACGGGTCGCGACGAACTACGCCAACTTGACCGGTAATAGCGGCAGTTGTTTCAGAGCCCATCGTTGCAGCCATGTACACACCCTCAACCCAATCGCGCGCCTCGCTGACTAAAGGCACAGTGGTTGAGCGACGACCGCCGAACAAGAATGCATCAATTGGAACTCCTGCTGGATCATCCCAGTTTGGATCTACAGCAGGATTATTTGTTGCTGCCATAGTAAAACGTGAATTTGCATGTGCGGCTTTACGTCCTGCTGCGCCGTCTGCTGGAGTCCAGTCTTTGCCTTGCCAGTCGATCAAATGCGCAGGCGGCGTTTCAGTCAAGCCTTCCCACCAGACATCACCATCATCCGTTAAACCAACGTTAGTGAAAATCACGTCTTGATTCAGCGAATCAATGCAATTAGGATTGGTTAAACGATTTGTTCCCGGAGCAACGCCAAAATATCCAGATTCTGGATTAATCGCAAATAAACGGGTTTTGCCGGTGACTGAGTCTTTGCGTGGCTTG
Source organism: Burkholderiaceae bacterium (assembly GCA_947461335.1). Lineage (GTDB taxonomy): Bacteria > Pseudomonadota > Gammaproteobacteria > Burkholderiales > Burkholderiaceae > Polynucleobacter. The sequence goes on from CANHLB010000008.1 coordinate 17,939, forward strand.
ATCCATGCGATGTCATCGCCAATAGTCGTTACTTTCCAACCATCAAATCCTGCTGGAGGAATCATCATTGAGAAGTTGGTTTTGCCACAAGCGGATGGAAATGCTGCCGCAACGTGATATTTTTTTCCTTCAGGAGAGGTTACACCCAAGATCAACATATGCTCAGCGAGCCAACCTTGTTCACGGCCCATGTTAGAGGCGATGCGCAGTGCAAAACATTTTTTGCCTAATAAGGCATTGCCGCCGTAGCCAGAACCAAAAGACCAAATTTCACGTGTCTCTGGGTAGTGAACGATGTACTTTGTTTTGTTATTCGGCCAGGCCATATCTTTTTCACCAGGGCTTAAAGGCTTGCCCACAGTATGAATGCAAGGTACAAATTCGCCATCAGCGCCTAGCTGATCAATAACCGCTTTACCCATGCGGGTCATTAAACGCATATTGATAGCAACATAGGGGCTATCTGATAATTCAACGCCAATATGTGCAATTGGGGAACCAATTGGGCCCATTGAGAATGGGACTACATACATTGTTCTGCCACGCATTGAGCCGTCAAACAAGGGCTGCAAAGTCGCGCGCATTTCTGTAGGGTTTACCCAATTATTTGTAGGGCCGGCATCCTCTTGTTTAGCAGAGCAGATATAAGTTCTATCCTCTACACGAGCCACATCATCTGGATCAGACAGAGCTAAAAAAGAGTTTTTGCGCTTCGCTGGGTTAAGTCGCTTGAAAACGCCCGCCTTAACTAGTAACTCGCAAAGCTCGTCATACTCAGCTTGGGAGCCATCACACCAATGAATAGCATCTGGCTTAGTGAGGGCTGCAACTTCTGCCACCCATTCAATTAAGCGCTTATTCCTGACATATTCTGGTGCATTGACATCTATTGTTACTGTGCTCATGTGGTTTCCCTCTGAAAATTGAATTTTTTAGTCTGATGATTTTATCATTTCGGGGCTCCAAAATGCCCATGCCAGCAAAGAACAAACCCTTTATTTCCCAATACAGAATTGGCTAAAAATTTTGCCCAAAAGGTCGTCTGGAAGGAGTTTTCCAGTAATTTGTCCAAGGTGATTTTGGGCTAAAAAGAGCTCTTCAGCGAATAACTCTAAGGAATTGTTGCCATTTGCTGCAAATTGTTCTGATCGTGCTATATGCTCCGAGGCGCGCTCTAGGCAATCTAAATGCCTTCTTCGAGCAAGAATTGCGCCCTCTTGAGGGCCATTCCACCCAACCATTTCTAATATTTCCCGCTTTAAGGCATCAAGCCCTGCCCCGGTTTTAGCAGATATCAAAATGGCCTCTTTTGAAGTATTTTCTGAGCTAGCTTTCGTTAGATCTGACTTATTAATAACCTCCAAAATTGGGCATTTTGCAGGAATCTCTAAAAGAATCTGCTCCCGTAGTCCATCATCAAAAGACTGGGGGTCTGTCAAAAAAATCACCAAGTCTGCCAAACGAATTGCCTCCCAAGATCTTTCAATGCCCTTTGCCTCAACCGTATCGCTTGTCGAGCGCAATCCGGCAGTATCAATGATATGAATAGGCACCCCTTCAATGGTGATGCTTTCTTTAACGCGATCTCGGGTGGTACCAGCAATGGGAGTAACAATTGCCACCTCTTCTCCTGCCAGTCTATTGAGCAAAGAGCTTTTGCCAACGTTCGGGGCACCAGCTAAAACCAACTGAATACCATCGCGCAAAATTTTTCCCTGCTTAGCGCCATCACGAAGAGATTCCAATTTTGTTTTAACCGCAGCTAAGCGCTCACGGGCTAGTGCGTTTTCTAAAAACTCAATTTCTTCCTCGGGAAAATCCAGGGTTGATTCAACCAGGATGCGTAATTGGGTAATTTCTTCAATAAGCTCATTAATGTCCTCAGAGAAGGCGCCCTGAAGTGACCTGGCTGCGCCTCGAACTGCCGCCTCGCTCTGGGCATCAATTAAGTCTGCAATCGCTTCTGCTTGGGCTAGATCAATTTTATTATTTAAGTAAGCGCGCAAAGTAAATTCGCCGGGCTCCGCAATTACAAGCCCATTGTCTTTGCCCAACTCTAGGCAGCGTTTCATGACCAACTCGAGAAGTCGGGGGCCGCCGTGACATTGAAGCTCCAAAACATCTTCACCGGTAAACGAAGAGGGGGCAAGAAAATAAATCGCAATCAATTGATCTATGGTCTGCCCATCAGCATCACGCAAAGTCATTAGGGTTGCTTGTCGTGGGGAAAGCTCTTTTTGAAAAAGCGAGTTAGTAATCGATTTAAGGTTGGGGCCGCTGATCCGAACTACGCCAACGCCAGCCTTACCTGGTGCTGTAGCTAGCGCAATGATGGGCAGCTTTCTGGTCATCATTGCAGTGCACTTTCCATAGGATTTATGCCATCACTGGACTACTTGGCGTCTTTTTTCCCAAACATTTGGTTAATCTGCCACTGCTGCGCAATCGACAATAAGTTGTTAACCACCCAATATAAAACCAAGCCCGCTGGAAAGAAAAAGAACATG
>CANHLB010000009.1 GCA_947461335.1 Burkholderiaceae bacterium
AGAAATAAGAGCACGATAAATGCTCTATCCATCGGTTTTTGACTGAGATCACCGTGCGCAGAATTTCTTTGTAGATTTAAATACAGTAAACCTACTGGACCAATGAGCAAGCCTATTCCACCAAGCGTTCCCAAAATGACTGGCAGACTGCTCAGGGGATAAGGTGCATGCCAACCTAAGAAGTAGTGATAAATGGTTGCAACGCTAGTAGAGGCAAGGCAAAGCATGAAACCATAAAAGGTGAAATGGTGGAAACGTTTTCTCCACAGAGAAAAAGCATCATCCTCATTATTGCAACCATCACCGTGCCCTCCTCCAAGATATTTTAGAGTCAGCGCATCGTGAGTTGCTTCTGCTGCAGCGCTAGCAGAGATTTCTCCGGCAGTAATACCTTTCCAAAATTGGACTATGCCAATGAAAATAGCTACTAATGAGAAACCGAAGACGGCGCCAAACATCACTACCAATGTGTTGTGGGAGAAGATTGCATAAAAATTTCCGTTTGATGGTCCTGAGAATAAGGAGCCATTTAACTGCGCGCTTAATAATAAGAAAAAAGCAATCGATAGAGAAACCGCCAGCGAGACACTTAGTCCATTGCTTTTATATAAAGCGCCAAATGCCTTTGGCCATGCATAAGTAATGTAGGTCTCTTTACGAACCTGCGCCATGATGCGGGGAATATTGACCCCAAACTCATGTGGGGGTGCATATTGGCATGCGTGCAAACAGGCGCCACAGTTATGACACAAGTTAGCCAAATAATTGACAACACTGGGAGTGAACTCGATCCGACGGGTCATTGCCGGAAAGACTGCACAAAATCCTTCGCAATAACGACACGCATTACAGATTTGTAACATGCGATCAGCTTCAGCCTCTGGCGTTCCCATCGCCAAATCTCCTGCTTCTTGAATCAGCAGCTTAAGCTCTTGCATTCTCGGTCTCCGCATTTAGACTTTTGGATGCTTGAGCAGCCTGCGAAGCTTTAGCTGCTTGTGTTCCTGCAATGCGGCCAAAAACAGTGCCGATCGTCATGCCAATACCAGCAGCGTATCCTTTACCCAATATATTGCCAGCCATCATTTCTCCGGCAACAAATAAATTGGAACTGGCTACGCCATTGAAACGAACAGCGGCAGTCTCATCAGTCTTTAAGCCTAAGTAAGTAAATGTCACCCCTGGACGAACGGTATAAGCATAAAAAGGACTCGTGTCGATTGGCAAAGCCCAGTGCGTTTTAGCAGGCTCAATGCCTTCGGTATGGCAATCGTCCAAGATAGTGTGATCAAAACTTCCAACGCGACAGGAAGAGTTATATGACGCTACAGTTTCTTGTAATGCTTTTGGATCCAAGCCTAGCTTAACAGCGAGCTCATCTAAAGTATCTGCTTTGTCACCGGGAAAAACTGGTGGCATAAATCGACCTAGTACCTTTGAGTCAATGATGGAGTAGGCAATCTGACCAGGCTGTTGAGCAACTAAGCGCCCCCAAAAGGCATAACGCTTTGGCCAAAAGTCTTCGCCTTCATCAGAAAAACGCTGCGCATTTTTATTGACCACAATACCAAAGGAAACCGCATCAATACGCGTGCAGATACCGCCATCATATAAAGGGGCGCGTGCATCTACTGCAACCATATGGGCTTGCGTTGGATCGCTTACTGAATCAGCCCCCAATGAAATCAGCTGTTTTAGTAAAACGCCATTGTTATACCTAGTGCCACGAATTAAGAAATTATCTGCGGGAGATTCACCGAATTGATTAACGCCCCACGCCTCTTTAAGCCACTCGCGATTTGACTCAAAACCACCTGCGGCTAAGACGCAGGTCTTCGCTTCAATACGCTCGTCACCAATATAAGCAGCTAAAAATTTTCCATCTTTGATTTCGACTGAAGAGACTGGAGATTCATATCGAATTTGGATGCCCAACTTTTCTGCACTACGATAGTAGGCGTTAACCAAAGCTTTACCACCACCCATAAAGAAAGCATTCGTTCGCGAGAGATTCAAGGTACCTGATAAAGGTGCCTGAAATCGCACACCATGATGACGCATCCAATCTCGACATTGCGAAGAGGCGCGAATGACCAATCTCGCCAATGGCTCATCGGTAATCCCGCTAGTCACTTTCAATACATCCTGCCAATACTCCTCTTCAGAGTAAGTCTCAAGCATGACATCTTGCGGCTCATCATGCATCGCACGGATGTTACGAGTGTGGGAAGAATTTCCACCGCGCCAATCTTTAGGAGCAGCCTCTAAAAGTAAAACGCTAGCACCCGCCTCCCTAGCCATGAGGGCAGCGCATAGAGCAGCATTACCACCGCCAATCACCAATACATCAACCATGGCTCAGAATTTGATAGAAAAGAAAACACTTTACTGTTTTTTCAGTTTTTTTACCGAGGCGCATATTAAGATCTAGCAGATCGACTTGGAGTTGAAGAAACCCATATGCCAGTCACAATGAATAAAAATGCTAGGCCATGAAATAGCTGCGGAGGTTCACCCAAGATAGCGGCAGATAAAAGCGCCGTAAATAATGGAATGAAATTAGAAAAGAAAGCAGCGACTGTGGGTCCTGCATTATTCACACCTAAACCCCAGCAACGATAAGCAACCAATGAGGGGCCAATGGCTACAAAGAGGATCAGGGATGCAGTCCAAAGATTCAGATCTAAATAAGCCTGACCCGCGGCGATTTCAAAACCATCAAAAAATCCTGTCCACAATAAACCCGCGAAGACTTGCGCCATCAAAAATTGCGCCCAAGGCCACTGACGCTCGTTACTTGGACCAGGCCTGGTCAACATCCAGCTATAAAAAGCCCATGTAATAGTGGCCAGCAGAATTAAAAAGTCGCCAAGCACCATTTGCATCGACAGCAAGGTACTCAAATCCCCTCTAGTTAACACCACCGCCACACCTATCAGCGAAACAACTGCACCAATCATTTTGAATAAGGTAGGCTTGGTTTGATAAAAAGCAGAGCCTATTAATAGCATCCAAATCGGCATGCTTGCGCCAATTAAAGTGACATTGATGGCTGTGGAGGTTTCTAGGGCAAGATAGAGAAGGCCGTTATAACTTCCCACACCAAATAAACCTAAGAGTAAAAAGCGTTTCTTATTGCGCCATAAATCACTACTAGGCAAAAAAACTCGCCAGCCTAAAGGAAGCAGTAGCAATGCTGCCAGGCCCCAACGCACTGTACTTAAGGTAATTGGTGAAACTGCTCCACTAGCCACCAATACCCTACCTGTAATCGCATTACCAGCCCATAGAGCGGTAGCTATCAATAAATATGCAGTCGTTGCGAAGTTTAGTTGAGGCATTCAGTAGGGTTAAAAATAAGCAGGCATTCAAGGGTCCCAAGAGGGTTACCCTATCATTGTAGAAACAAATCCCAGGTATTGCTAAGATAGAGCTTAATTAGTTATATGTCTCATATAAAAGGCATTAAATAGAAGGATACATTGTGGCAATTATTACCAATATCGAAGACTTACGGGTACTCCACAAAAAACGCACCCCCAAGATGTTTTATGACTATGCTGATTCCGGATCTTGGACGGAGTCTACTTATCGCGCCAATGAATCTGAGTTTCAAAAAATAAAACTGCGTCAACGTGTAGCAGTTGACATGACTAACCGCACTACTAAAACTACGATGGTAGGCGAAGAGGTCACTATGCCGGTTGCGCTTGCGCCGACTGGACTCACTGGTATGCAATGTGCTGATGGCGAAATTCTAGCTGCCAGAGCGGCAGAAAAATTTGGTGTGCCTTTTTGCTTATCTACTATGAGCATTTGCTCCATTGAAGATGTAGCAAAACATACTACTAAGCCATTCTGGTTTCAACTATATGTGATGAAAGATCGCGGCTTTATTGAACGCTTAATTGAGCGAGCCAGGGCAGCAAAATGTTCGGCCCTTGTTCTCACGCTAGATCTTCAGATCCTAGGACAGCGTCACAAGGACTTAAAGAACGGTCTCTCTGCCCCTCCCAAGCTTACGATAGCAAATATGTTTAATATGGCAACCAAGCCGCGCTGGTGCATGGGCATGGCAATGACACCAAGACGAACCTTTCGTAATATCGTTGGTCATGCCACAGGTGTAGGCAATATGTCCTCCCTCTCCTCTTGGACTGCAGAGCAATTCGATCCAGGATTAAGCTGGGACGATGTGGAGTGGATTAAAAAACTCTGGGGCGGAAAACTCATCATCAAAGGGATTTTGGATCCAGAAGATGCGCGGCTGGCTGCAAATTCTGGAGCTGATGCTTTGGTTGTTTCTAACCATGGTGGTAGACAATTAGATGGTGCTATCTCAAGCATCGAAGCCCTCCCGGGAATTGTGGAAGCTGTTGGCAAAGATATTGAAGTTTGGATGGATGGCGGCATTCGTTCGGGTCAAGATGTTTTAAAAGCCTGGGCTTTGGGCGCACGCGGTACTATGATTGGTAGACCTTTCCTATACGGCCTTGGCGCTATGGGTGAAGCAGGTGTTACCAAGTGTCTAGAGATTATCCAAAATGAATTGGATATCACCATGGCATTTACTGGTCACCGCGATATCCAGAACGTGACCAAAGATATTTTGTATCCAGGAACTTTTTAAATTACTTACATACTCGATAACCCTCTGCTTGTATTTGGAATGTCATTCCTGATATTTGCATTCTCTGTTTGGTTCGGTAATGCAGCACTTAGCCGCTATCGCACTAAGGACACGGAGACCTCAGAAGACCTTGGCATCATTCAAACGGCAACACTCACCCTACTTGCCTTGATTATTGGCTTCACCTTTTCCATGGCGATTGATCGGCATGATCAACGAGAGACTCTTGAAGAGGCTGAGGCAAATGCAATCGGCACGGAGTATTTAAGGGCCGATTTATTGCCAAACACATCGGCTACAGCTACCAAAACTTTATTAAATGAATATTTAGATCAACGTATCATCTTTTATTCTCGGCAAAGCAATGCAGATCTCAGGGAGGAAGGTCTGAAGTCTGATAAAACTAAACAAGCGCTTTGGAATGAAGTTTTACCAATTGCACGCGTAAATCAATCGAACACAATGGCCCTCGTAGTATCTGGAATGAATGATGTATTTAATGCACAAGGTTACGTTCAGGCATCCTGGTGGGCTCGTATTCCGGCAACCGCCTGGGTTCTCATGGCGGCTATCGCAATCTGCGCCAATCTAATAGTTGGCTTTGGCGCACGAAATTTCAAAAAGAATATTGTTCTATTCATGATCTTTCCATTTGTTATAGCAATATCGTTTTTCTTAATTGCAGATATTGATAGTCCAAGAGGTGGAGTAATACGTATTGAGCCACGCAATCTGCTTGAATTAAAGAATTCATTAAACCCTCAAAACGAAGCTAAAGCTTCTTCTATGGGTACAAATTAAGCTTCTCCAAAAAGGCGGTACATATGAAACGAGTTGTAGATGTTTTTAAAAACCGTGGTCGCGAATTGGTCTGGACCTATGTTATTCATCTGCGAAATGATGAGGAGTTTCATCCTGGTCAGCTCGATTTTGAAGCTGAAGCTCTGAGACTTTCCCAAATCGATAAACGAGGCCTGGTTAACGAATTAAGCGCTAAAGTAAGGCTTAACTAGTTCAAAAACCCTATTTGGGGCCCTGGAATAGGGAAATTACCCATCAAATGGATATTGCTATTCTTAATGAGATTCATTATCATTTATATTGAATCTTTATTTTGAACAATTCAATATGTCCGCAACCCGTTACCACCCCGCCTCTATCTTTCTTCACTGGTTCGTATTCCTACTGGTCATAGCAGCGTTTATTGCCATAGAGTTAAAAGGACAATTTCCCAAGGGAAGCGAGCCTCGGGAACTTTGTAAAACGATCCACGGTGTCATTGGACAGCTTATTTTTATAGCCATGGTTCTGCGCCTAATGTTCCGCTTGATTTGCGGTGTCCCAAAGCCTACTAATCCAAAGGCTGTAGTTGTCACATTAGCCAAGACTATGCATTGGCTAATGTATGCCCTTCTCTTGATATCGCCTATCTTTGGCATCCTTTATTTTCAATATGGCGGTAAAGAGATCCATTTCTTTGGATTAGTCTGGCCCCAATTACTGACCCCTAATCCAGAAATGAAAAAACTCGTTGAAGGGATTCATGAGTTTTTAGGTAATACCTTGTATTTTTTGATCGGCGCTCATGCATTAGCTGGTTTATGGCAGCATTACATCATAAAAGACGATACACTTCGTCGCATGCTTAATAAGATCAAAGCTCACGCATAGAGGTAAATTAACAATGAAACCACTTTCTAAAAAAGCTAAGATGGCAGTCGGCTGGACAATACTAATGACGGTAATAGGTACAGCCATGTTGCATCAATGGGAATTCTTTGCCATGGGCTGCGCCTCTATTGCAATGCTACTGGTTGCGAACCATTACGACTTACTTAAAGATCCCGAGGACAAAAAATAAACCCCACTTTTAAGTAGCGGGGTTTATTGATGAGTCTGGTTTCTTATTGATTAAAGAGTTGGGTAATCAATATAGCCTAGCTCTTGGCCACCATAGAAAGTTGCCCTGTTATAAGGGTTTAACGGAGCATTCTGTTGAAAGCGCTCTACTAGGTCTGGATTAGAGATATAAATTCGACCATAAGCAACCGCATCAGCCAAACCTTCTTCCAAAACCTTTTCGCCAAGGACCTGATCGTAACCGCCAGCGGTGATAAATTTACCTTGATACGCTGCACGGAAGAGCTCTGAAGTAATTGGCGCCTCTTCATTGACTTGATCACCACCACCAGCACTAGTTGCGCGCGGCTCAATCATATGAACATAAGCCAAATCATATGTATTTAACTTTTGAATTACTGCAGTAAATAAACCAATGGGATCAGTATCGCCAATATCATTGAATGTGCCATACGGTGAAAGCCGTACCCCTACTCGATCACTTGAAAATACTTTACTTACCGTTTCAATCACTTCAGCCAAAAGGCGCAAACGATTTTCAACTGAACCACCATATTGATCGCTACGGTGGTTGGTTTTATCTTGTAAAAACTGATCTAGTAAGTACCCATTTGCCGAATGAATTTCAATACCATCAAAGCCTGCAGCTTTTGCATTTTGTGCTGCCAGCTCATATTCTTTTAATAAGCGAGCAATATCATCAAGGCTCATGGCTTTGGGAGTTTCATAGTCATGTAACTTCCAATCTGCTCCATAAGTTTGACCTGAGGGCGTAATTGCTGAGGGAGCCTCAGGAGCGCCTTGCTCAAGATGCAAAGAGGAGTGTGAAATACGGCCAACATGCCATAACTGCGCTACGATTGATCCGCCCTTTGCATGCACTGCCTCAACAATCTCTTTCCAAGCAGCAGTCTGTTCTGGCGAATAAATGCCTGGAGTTCCTGGGTACCCCTTTCCCAAATGAGAAATTTGTGTTGCCTCTGTAATAATTAAGCCAGCACTTGCACGCTGCGCATAGTAAGTCTTCGCCAATGGATTTGGCACATCGCCGGCAACTGCACGCATTCTGGTTAATGGCGCCATTACAAGGCGATTCTTTAACTGAATTGAGCCAAGATTGACTGGGGTGAACATGATTTCTTTACCTAACATCTATTGCCTTCTTATAAATATGTAATGAGACTGATCACTGTAACAAGAATTGATCAATTTTGCCGAATAAACCAAAATTACGGGACACAAGAAAAAAAGTCAGATTAAATTTAAAATCCTCATCTAACACTATCATCTGATATTTAAGGAATCAATATGAAAACGTGGCAATGTATCGTATGTGGCTTTACCTATGTAGAGGAACAAGGCTTGCCAGAGGATGGCATCGCTCCAGGAACTGCCTGGGCTGATGTTCCAGATAACTGGGAATGCCCAGATTGTGGCGTATCAAAATCTGACTTTGAAATGGTTCAGGTAAGCTAAGTCATTCTGAACTTGAATACATTTACTTAGGAACCCAGCTTTGACAGAAAACTTACCCCCATCCTCCACTATTGTCATTATTGGTAGTGGACTTGCTGGCTACACTCTTGTGCGAGAGATCCGCAAACTCAATAAAGAAGTTCCACTCACCTTAATTACTCGCGAGCCTGGCTATTTTTACTCTAAACCGATGCTCTCTACCGCACTTGCTAATAAGAAAGATGCTGCTCAACTCATTACGACCTCAACTGAAGGCATGGCTACGCAGCTAGCAATTGCCGTCATGTCAGAAACAGAGGTACATGCAATAGATGGTAGTACACAAATAGTGCAGACAAGTAAAGGTGCTATTCCTTATGGAAAGCTAGTGCTAGCTTTGGGCTCAGATCAAATTCGGATTCCTTTAGAGGGTAATGCGGTGCATGAAGTTCTCACGGTAAATGACCTAGAAGATTATGCAAAGTTCCGCGCTGCTATTGCTGGTAAAAAAAGGGTTGCTATTCTTGGTGCAGGCTTAATCGGCTGTGAATTTGCAAATGATTTAGTTTTAGGCGGCTATGAGGTTGAAGTGATCGACCTTGCCCCACAAGTACTTGGTCGCCTATTGCCTGAGGCCGCAGCCTTGGCTCTTCAAAGCAAACTTAGTGAAGCAGGCGTACGTTGGCACTTCTCAACTACTGTCCAAACTATTAATCGCAATGGTGATGTCCTAGAAATTAGCTTAGCTAATGGTGACTCGATTACTTGCGATGTGACACTCTCCGCTGTTGGCTTGAAACCTAGATTAGATTTAGCTAAAGCTGCAGGAGTAAGAACTGGGATTGGCATTCAGGTCAATCGTGAACTTGAAACAAACATAAAGAATATCTACTCTCTTGGTGATTGTGCTGAAGTAGAAGGCTTAGTGCTTCCCTACGTGATGCCCATCATGCAAGCAGCTCGAGCGTTAGCGCCAACATTAATTGGTCAACCCACGGCCTTAAGCTACCCAGCAATGCCTGTGATGGTGAAAACTCCTGCACTACCAACAGTCGTCTCTCCTCCGGCCAAAGGCGCCGAGGGGCAATGGAAAACAACTGCCATTGATGGAGGTATTGAAGCTCGCTTTGAATCTACTAATGGCAAGCTACTTGGATTTGCATTAATGGGATCTGCCACAGCTCAACGGGCTAGTTTGACGAAGGAATTGCCCCCAATCCTCCCTTAAGCCTAGACGCTGAACAAATAAAAAGGCCCGCATAACGGGCCTTTTCTTTAATACTAATCAGATGATTAAGAAACGACTACGAACCAAGTAGTGTTGTGTGACTGAGCGCTCATCAAGAACAACATTGGAACTGAAAGTATTGTATTAATGCGTGAGGTTAGCATGGCTACGCGTGCTGACTTTGCTTTTACATCTGGCTCAACAGCAACGATACCAAGAGCACGTTTTTGATTTGGCCAAATGATGAACCATACATTAAAGGCCATTACCAAAGCAATCCACATGCCTAAACCAATAGCGCGGAATGGGGCTTGTAATGTGAATGCTTGATGTGCATAGCCATTAAGGATTGCAACGATCAAACCAGTGATTACTGTTAAGAGGGCTGCCCAGCGGAACCAAAATAATGCAGTAGGGGCAATCACTTTACCAATCGCTGGTTTTTGCTCATCAGGGATTTTTGGCATAGAAGGAATTTGCACAAAATTGAAATACCAGAGCAAACCGATCCACATCACACCACACATCACGTGTAGCCAACGGAATAAGAAAGGCAATTCAGGAGAGCTAAAGTTACCGCCTAAAGCGAAAATGATGAGAATGAGAAGTACAAAACCAGCTAAAACAGTACGTCCCAAAGAGGTCAAGATTGATGCCATGATAGGAGCTCCTATGAGTAATAATGAGTGTAACTATAAACGATTCTGCTAATTTTGTTTCATCTAGAGAAATGATAGAAATCATACCTAAAATACAGCTCTGGCCCCCATTAGGGCATAAGGATTCTTTTGGGCTTAGATAATAGCCAAAAGAAATAGATCCCACTACAGGATAAAAGTCATGGTCCGCTTAATTAAAGCTCTAATCGCTCCATTGATTCTTGGCGGCTTATTTTTATCGAATGTAAACGCACAAGAATTTCCACCAAAGAAAACCATCACTATTGTTGTAGGTTTCGCAGCAGGCGGATCGGCTGATAGTGCAGCACGCATCATCGCCAAAAAACTCAGTGAAGATCTAGGGCAGAACGTCATTGTCGATAACAAGCCGGGTGCCGGAGGCAATATTGCACATGCCTATACCGCTACTGCACCTGCTGATGGATCCGTCATCCTATTTGGATCAATCGGGCCGCTAGCGATAGCGCCACATCTCATGAAATTACCGTATGACCCACAAAAAGATTTAGCCCCTCTGACAATGGGTGTTACTTTCCCAAATGTCTTAGTAGTCATTCCAGAGCTAGGAGTAAAGAATTTCAAAGAATATATTGCTCTAGCTAAAAAGAATCCAGGGAAGATTACTTTTGCTTCAACAGGCAGTGGTTCCGCATCCCACTTGCAAGGTGAGCTCTTGAATGTACGTGCGGAGATTGACACAGTGCATATCCCTTATAAGGGCGGGAGTCCCGCGATGGTTGATCTGCTTGGTGGCAGAGTCTCTTCCTACTACTCCGCTCTAGCTACTGCTGATCCTTACATCAAAAATGGTAAATTGATTCCGATTGCAACGACTGGGTTGAAGCGTGCGCCCACGCTTCCCAATGTGCCCACCATTGCAGAGTCAGGCTATCCCGGATTTGATGCTAGTAATTGGTATGCCTTTGTAGCACCAGGAAAAACACCAGATATTATTTTGGAAAAATGGAATAAAGCCTTAGTAGCTGTTCTAAAAGACAAAGCCACTAATGCGCAGTTAGCAGATCATGGCTTAACCCCAAATCCTGGAAGCCGAGAAGATCTAGCCAAATACATTGCAAGCCAATCTGTCACCTGGGGAAAAATTATTTCTGAAAGAAAAATCACCGACGATTAGCTTGCATTCAACTTTATTGAGCAGCCCAGCCACCATCCATATTCCAAGCCGCACCCCTTACCTCAGAAGCGTCTGGCCCGCAAAGAAATACCGCTAAAGCCGCCAACTGTTCTGGAGTGACAAACTGTCCTGAAGGCTGCTTTTCAGAAACCAAAGCTATTTTTGCCGCCTCATTAGAAATACCCTCACGCTCAGCACGAGCATCGACTTGCTTCTGAACGAGAGGAGTTAAGACCCAGCCAGGACATATCGCATTACAGGTGATTCCAGTCCGCGCATTCTCAAGCGCAGTCACTTTAGTAAGGCCAATAATTCCATGTTTGGCCGCAACATAGGCAGCCTTTTGGGTAGAAGCTACTAAGCCGTGCACCGATGCAATATTGATGATGCGGCCCCAGTTTCTTTTTTTCATACCAGGCAGAGCATGATGAGTTGTATGGAATGCAGAACTTAAGTTAATCGCAATAATGGCATCCCATTTATCAGTCGGGAAATCTTCAATATTGGCTGTGTACTGAATGCCAGCATTGTTAATCAAAATATCTAGCGAGCCAAAACGCTTTTCAGTTTGCTTAATCAAATCTTCAATTTCAGCAGGCTTGCTCATATCGGCGCCGTGATAATCAACCTCTACACCACATGCTTTAATTTTTGCAATTGCCTCATCTTTTTCACCAAAGCCATTAACCATAATATTGGCACCCTGCTTCGCCAAAGCGATGGCCATTCCTAAACCAATGCCGCTAGTAGAGCCAGTGACTAAAGCTGTTTTACCTTTTAAAGAAGACATGTAGATATTCTCAATGAGTTAGTGGATAAAAACATAGGATACAACGAATAGACTTAGATTAAGTGTAGCCAGTGACCCAATTGGTGCCAAACACTAGTAGGCACAAGAGTCAGTAGCCAAGTCATCGTGAGATAACGGAATAGCTTTCCAAAAAACATATACACCAGACAAGGAAACCAAGCTAAACGAAGCCAGCCAGCTGCAAAACACAATGGATCCCCAAATCCAGGCAGCCATGACAAGAGCAACATCTTAGGGCCCTGTCCCTCTAGCCAACGTTGCATGCGCCCATGAGGAGGTCCCTTGATAGATTCAAAACCCCTGCGAGAAATCAAACCCAACCACCAATCCAGCATTCCCCCTAAAGTATTACCCACTGTTGCAATAAAAATTGCAAGCCAATACATACTAGGATTGAGTTCGGTGTATCCAAAAAGGATAGGCTCTGATCCAATCGGAATTAGTGTTGCAGAAACAAAGGCACTGATAAATACAGCAGACAAACCAACAGATGGCATGCCAAACCACTCAAAAAAATGCTGAAGCGCTTGATCCATTAAAGGCCTTTACTCAAAGAAGAGGCTTGCAAGGGGGCTTTCTGAAGCTTTTTCGTGGCTTGGTTCTTAATTGGCAAACACATTTCCTTTAAACATTCTCCAAGGCTAGCCCTTGGATCTCATTTGACCTATTTTCGCCTGCTTTTGATGATTTTCCATAAATTTCAAATCTTGCTTAAACTAATGGCTAAATTACGCAATAACCATAAAACCTATAAAGCAGGACTTCCATGAATCACCCTATCCCTAAGCCAGACCAATATCAGGATATGCGCGAAGCTTTGCGTGACCTCTGCCGACAATTTGACTCAGCCTATTGGCAAAAGATAGACCATGAGAGAGGCTACCCAGAAGCGTTTGTTACAGCAATGACTGAGGCAGGATGGTTAGCCGCTCTCATTCCGGAGGAATTTGGTGGCTCAGGCCTTGGCTTAGCAGAAGCCTCAGTCATTATGGAAGAAATTAATTTATCTGGAGGAAACGCTGGCTCTTGTCATGGTCAGATGTACAACATGGGAACATTGCTGCGTCATGGATCTGAAGCTCAGCAAAAAATGTACCTTCCAAAAATTGCATCAGGTGAGTTGCGTTTACAAAGCATGGCTGTTACAGAGCCAACAACTGGTACTGATACCACTAAGCTAAAAACTACTGCCGTTAAAAAAGGTGATAAGTATGTTGTGAATGGTCAGAAGGTATGGATCTCACGTATTCAACATTCAGATTTGATGATCTTGTTAGCACGCACCACCCCCATTAATGAAGTGCAACGAAAATCTGAAGGCATGTCGATTTTTATCGTGAATCTGAAAGACGCCATTGGCAAAGGGATGGAAGTGCGACCGATCGCTAATATGGTGAACCATGAAACTAACGAAGTGTTCTTTGATAACTTGGAAATTCCTGCTGAAAATCTTATTGGGGCTGAAGGTCAAGGATTTAGATACATCTTAGATGGCCTGAATGCTGAGCGTGTATTGATAGCAGCAGAGTGTATTGGCGATGCCTATTGGTTTATTGATCGCGCCCGTCGCTATGCAAATGATCGAGTAGTGTTTGATCGTCCCATTGGTAAAAATCAAGGTATTCAGTTTCCGATTGCAGATAGCTATATAGAAACTGAAGCTGCTAATCTCATGCGCTTTAAAGCCTGTGAACTGTTTGATAACCACCAACCCTGTGGCCCTGAAGCTAATATGTCCAAATACTTGGCTGCTAAAGCTTCATGGGAGGCAGCAAATGTCTGCCTGCAAACTCATGGCGGTTTTGGTTTTGCAAATGAATACGATGTAGAGCGCAAATTTAGAGAAACCCGCCTCTATCAGGTAGCTCCTATCTCAACTAACCTTATCTTCTCCTATATGGCCGAGCATGTTCTTGGTTTACCAAGATCCTTCTGATGGAGTTTTAAGATGAGCATTCGGCCTTTAGATGGAATTACTGTTATTGCACTAGAACATGTAATTGCAGCACCCTTCTGTACACGACAGTTAGCTGACTTGGGAGCTCGTATTATAAAAATCGAGCGTCCTGGCGATGGGGATTTTGCAAGGGGTTACGATACTCAAGTAGAGGGCATGTCATCTCACTTTGTTTGGGTCAATAGATCAAAAGAAAGTATCACGCTCGATCTCAAGCAAGATTCTGCATTAACTGTGCTAAAAAGTTTATTGAAAACTGCTGATGTCTTTATACAAAATCTTGCTCCCGGTGCTGCAGCTCGCATGGGCCTTACTGCCGAGTTACTCCAGAAAGATAACCCTGGACTCATCTTGTGTGCCATCAGTGGCTATGGCAATGATGGCCCCTACCGCGATAAAAAAGCATACGACCTTTTGATTCAGAGTGAGGCAGGATTCTTATCGATTACCGGCACTCCAGAAACGCCTAGCAAAGCTGGTAATTCCATTGCTGATATTGCTGCAGGAATGTATGCCTACACCAATATTTTGGCGGCATTACTCCAAAGAGGAAAGACCGGTAAAGGGACGGTTATTGACATCTCGATGCTAGAGGCCTTAAGTGAGTGGATGAGCTTTCCAATGTATTACGCTTACAAAGGTGCTAACCCACCTGCTAGAAATGGCGCATCTCATGCCACTATTTATCCCTATGGCCCCTTTAAAGCTGGTGATGGAAAAACTGTGATGCTGGGCTTACAAAATGAACGTGAGTGGGTTCAATTTTGCGAAACTGTCATAGAAAATCCTACACTTGCTCAGGATGAGCGCTTTGATCGAAACTTCAAGCGGAATGAAAACCGCGCTGCACTTCTCAAAATAATTGATGCCTGTTTTAGCAAACTCACTTCTGAACAACTCATTGCCAGATTAGATAAAGCTCAGATTGCCAATGCCCATCTCAATGATATGGAGGGGCTCTGGAAGCATGAACAACTCAAAGCACGCAATCGCTTCACGGAAGTTGGCACTCCTAATGGAGTTGTTGCCGCCCTCCTGCCGCCAGGATTAAATGATAGCTATGACTACCGAATGGATCCTATTCCAGCTGTAGGCGAACACACCGATACTATTTTGAAAGAGCTAGGCTTGGCAGATGCTGATATTGCTAGCATGCGCGCCAGTGGCGCAATTTAAAGCAGCGGAGATGTAAGATGGGCTGCATTCTCGAGATAATGGTGCCATTGCGGCCGTTTTGACCAAGCATCAAGATCCACGTAATCCGATTTTTCCAAATAAGTAGTAATGAGTTTTTGGAGCTTATTGCAGAAGTCTTCGTTATACACAATGAGGCTGATCTCAAAATTCAAACGCAAGCTTCTTTGATCAAAGTTAACGGATCCAAATATAGCAATCCTCTTATCGACCAATAAACTTTTGGTATGAAGTAACCCACCGTGAAACTCGGCAATCTTGACGCCCGATTGCAATAAATCATCGTAATAACTTCTACTGCTCCAGGCAACTAGTGTTGAGTCATTTAACTTTGGAATAATCAAATTCACATTAACACCACGTCTTGCAGATGCCATAAGCGCTTGAAGCAAACCATCATCCGGCCCAAAGTAAGGAGTCGTAATAGTCAGCTCTTCCCGAGCATCAATAATTGCTGAAAGCATTACTTGATACAAAATATCATCTCGATAAATAGGCCCAGAGGCAAATTTCTGAGCTACCACTGAACCTGCATGGGGTACAGCAGTGGGAATAGCCTCGGTAAAATGGCTAATGTTGGGATTACAAACGCACCAATCGAAAGCAAATGTAAGCTCAAACTGGGTGGCAACTGGGCCCTCAACGCGCACCATGGCATCAACCCACTCACCAACACCTGAATTTTGCTTAAAGGTCCGCGGATCTACTAAATTCATGCTACCAGTCCAAACAGTAGCGCCATCTATTACAAAGATTTTTCGATGTAAACGCAAATCAGCGCGCCTGAATTGGAATCGGCCAATCTGAATTGGTAGTGCTTCTGTAACTTCAATTCCAGCATCACGAAAACGTCCAGGCCAGTGAGATTTAAACCAGTCTTTACTCCCCAAAGAATCTAGCAATACACGACAGGAAACACCTCTTTTAGCAGCAGCTATTAAGGCCTCGCCCACTTGATCGGCAGCTCCGCCCAAAGCCCAAATATAAAATTCGAGATGGAGGCTTACTTTTGCTTGATTAATTTCATTAATAAAATACTGCAAAATCTCCAGTGAATCTGTGTGGAGTTCAAGCTTATTGCCAGCAATGACAGGAGAGCCATTATTGGCCTGTGCCAAAAGGCTTAAGGCCCTTCCCTCCAGGGTTATTAGCTGCCTATCATCCGCGTAATCTTGGCCCACTTTGCTTTTAAAGTGCAAGTATTCAAGAGCCATGCGGGTAATTTTTTGTTTTAATTTTCTTCCCACTGGTCGGTCTCCAATGAGGATGTATAAACTAATTCCCAAAACAGGGAAAGTCATCACAATAAAAATCCAAGCAAACGCTACCCCGACCGGCCTTCTGGCAGAAATAATAACGCCAATAAAACCTGTGACCAATGCAAAATGAATGAGTAAGAGCCAACTTAAATTGAGCTCAAAAAAATATCTTAGAAAAATACTCAGCAAGTCATTCATTTCAATTCCAGTTCAGCAGTGATGCCTAGGTGATCTGAGAGCTTCATCCAATCATGCAAAATCTCTACAGCATGTATCTTAAGACCCCTTACATAAATGCGGTCCATCGGCAACAAGGGTTTCATGCTGGGAAATGTTTTTGCTGGTGCGCCGGTTAATACTTCAAACACTTCATCAAATCCAGCTGCCCTCATAGGTGCGCTGACTCGGTTACGCCAATCATTAAAATCCCCAGCCACAATAGTAGGGGCATTCTGGGCAAGCTCCTCAATATATCCAATGATTTTCTCTAACTGACGCTCCCTACCCCGCTCAAATAAAGCTAAGTGCACACAGAAGCAATGAATAGGTTGATCAACACCCTGAAGCTGCGTAATACTATGAAGCAAGCCCCGTCTTTCGAAGCGATAAGCAGAAATGTCATAGTTCAATCCCTTATGAAGCGGATGTTTAGAAAGAATGGCGTTGCCATGATGGCCATCTGGATACTCCATATTTTTTCCATAATGCCAGTCATGCCAAAAATCTTCTGAAAGAAAGTGGGTTAGCTCTGTTAGAGGCCATTGTCCAAATCGCTTTGCTCGACCACGATGCTCTTGTTGCAACTCTTGTAAAAAAAGTAAGTCTGGATGATGGTTGCGCATTCTCTGTCGCAATTGATAAATAGTGGAATGCCGATGCAAAGGGGATACGCCTTTATGAACATTCATGCTCATTACTGTAAAACGGAGGCCTGTATTTTCGGTCATTAACACTGCCCTGCTGCACGTTGCCGTCTCACACGCGCTAAATAAATTTCACCCTCGACTAAGTCCTGGCATTGCATGCATTTATTACAAATGGATGCCTGATCTCGCAACTCTTCTATAGAGTCGATAGTATGAGTATCGAGATACTCTCGTAGATCAACGTCAAGGACCTCATTGCAGAGGCACACTACTTCAGCCATAACTCAGAAAATAGGGGTTTCGGTCTCATTAAGCCCATTTTGCCATTGACTTGATAGAATCAAGCCCATGTTGACCGCTTTTCAAGACGCTCTAGCCCTACTGGCTCATCTAGATGGTGGGGTTTTGGGAATTGTTCTGGTTTCACTGCAGGTAAGCTTAACCGCACTACTTTTTGGAACCTTAATTGGCCTTCCTTTAGGGGCCTTATTGGCTACCGAAGAATTTACCGGCAAGAAGTGGGTCATAGTGACCTTAAACACTCTTATGGGGGTTCCAACGGTGATTGTCGGGGTCTTGGTTTACCTCATGCTGTCTCGTTCAGGGCCCTTGGGGGCATGGGGCTGGTTGTTTACACCCAAGGGCATGATTGTGGCCCAAACCCTTCTTACAACACCCTTAATTGCAGCCTTAAGCCGTCAAATCTTGGAAGATTCCTGGAGAATTCATCGTGACTCCTTTTTGAGTCTCCGATTACCATCTTTGGCACGCTATAAGTGGCTAATCTGGGACTGCCGCTTCTCTCTCACTATTGCGATCCTTGCAGGTCTTGCCAGAGCAATTTCTGAAGTTGGCGCCGTCATGATTGTTGGTGGCAATATTGATCATTCCACTAGAACTATGACAACTGCAATTGCCCTAGAAACTAGCAAGGGTGATCTGCCCTTAGCGCTTGCCTTAGGTATTGTTTTACTTGGAATTGTCCTATTAGCAAATCTATTTACGTTTGCAGTTCGTCAAGTAGCAGAGCGTCGCTATGGATAATATAAGCGAACAATTTGCCAAGTACATTGAACTAAAAAATATTACCGTTAAGAGTAATGGCAGAGTCATTCTGAGCATTCCACACGCTATCATTCCAGCGGATCGAATCACCGCTTGCGTTGGGCCTAATGGGGCTGGCAAGACTACCTTATTGAAACTACTCGATGGCCTCATCAAACCAGATACGGGAACAGTTAAATACTCATTTGCCAATAAAACGGCATTAGTGTTACACCATACACCCATGATTAAAGCTTCTACTAGAGCAAATTTAAGTTTAGTAAAAGATGTGGACCACTCTATTACCCCTGCAGAAATCAGCAAAGTTATCGAACAAGTTGGCTTAGAAAAATTAACCTCTACCCCTGCCCATAAACTTTCTGCGGGTGAGAGGCAGAAGCTTTGCTTAGGACGAGCCA
>CANHLB010000010.1 GCA_947461335.1 Burkholderiaceae bacterium
CAATACCGATAGCGGTTAGTCCTTGGATGTTGGCTAAGAATGCTTGCATGTTTACTCCTAAGTATTGAAAGTGAGGTTAAAAATAAAAGGGTTAATGGTGACTATGAGCTTGGCCTATATAAACCAAAGTCAACATCATGAAAATAAAAGCTTGTAACAAAATGACCAGGATGTGGAAGATTGCCCAAGCAGAGCCAGCGAGCACATTGCCCACAAAACCAAGCATGTACAAATCCAAATTAAAGGTCCACATACTTCCTAAAAGGGCGATTAGCAAAAAGATCAATTCGCCTGCATACATGTTTCCAAAAAGTCGCATTCCCAAAGAAACGCCTTTAGCAATGTATTCAATGATGTTGAGAATGAGGTTGAAAGGCGCTAAGTACCACTTTGCGCCAAAGGGAGCTGAGATAAGCTCATGCATAAACCCGCCAATACCTTTTACCTTAAAGCTGTAGAAAAAGACCAAAAGAAGAACTGAGAAAGACAAGCCAAGGGTTGCATTCAAATCAGTTGTTGGAACAATCTTATGGTGTGGCACATGCACGCCATAGCCTTCAATGAAGTGATTCACGCCAACAATCCAATCTACTGGAATCAAGTCAAGCGTATTCAAAAGAATAATCCAGCAAAAAACAAAAAGTGCCAGAGGTGCGATATAAGATCTGTCGCCATGAACGATACCCTTTGATTGGCTCTCGACCATTTCAACTAGCATTTCAACCAAACACTGAAAGCGTCCAGGGACACCTGGAGAAGCTCTGCGTGCAGCAATCACCAACAAAAACACTGCAAGCACACCCATGAGGGTAGTCCAAAATATGGTGTCGTAATGGATAACACTGAAGTCAATAATGGATGTCTGAGGCCCGCCAATATTGTTAAGGTTTTGCAGATGTTCTGCAATGTAAGCGGTTGGTGTAAGCGCTTCTGTGGCCGCGTGTTGGCCTACTTCTGCTGCTGCGTTAACTTCACTAGACATCTCTTACTTGTCCTTGTTTATATTCTTCTTGCTACTTCCAAAACCACCCCAATAAATAACACTTGAGCGTAGCTAAGTAAGTAACAAGCAACGGGATCCATTTCAAATCAGGCTGCTTTAGGGCAAAACCTATGAACAAAACGATAGTTGCTAGGATTTTGATAAATTCACCAGAAACCACTGCCGCCAAAAAGCCGCCGGGGCTGGATTTGACACTCTTTTTTGCCGCCTCTATGCGCATCAAAAACAACGCGGAAGGCAAAAATCCAATCAAACCGCCTACTAAAGCCGAATAAGTATAAACGCTTTTGTCAGCTAGACTCGAAAATACATAGCAAGCAGACGCGATTACTAGGGTAATGGCGACCTGACTTAAAACAATCCACCAGGAGTTGATTGAAGCAAAGTTGCGTGGCTTTGCTTTACGTAAGGCTTCCATCTCCTCTTTGGTGAGGGTTTTAAAGGAATCTTCGCTGGCCTCATCCCATTGGCCCTGACTAATCAGCTCTTTTTTGTTCACAAGGTTCATTTCGCAAAAAGCCGTTATTCAACAGCAATACCCAACTTTTTTAATAAGGAATCGAGCTCATCAAACTGGCTAAACCCAATTCTGATTTCGCCGCCTTTGCCTTTTAGCTTAAATTCGACGTTTAAACCGATTAAATCGGCAATTTCCTGGGAAAGACGACGCATATCAGGGTCACGGCTAAGCGCATCAGCGCCCGCCTTAGTTTTAGCCTTTTTATCCCCTATTTGTCCGCCAGCAATAGCAAGGGCTGCAGACATTTTTTCTGCTTCACGCACAGAGAGGCCTTGTGCAGCAATTCTTTGAGCCAAGGCAACTTGACTAGCGCCAGGTAGGGGCAGTAAGGCTCGGGCATGACCCATATCAATATCTCCAGCCAATAACATTGACTGAACCGGCTTTGCCAACTGGGCTAGGCGCAATAAATTGGTAATAGCGCTGCGGGATTTTCCTACGGCTTTTGCTGCCTGCTCATGAGTAAAGCCAAACTCTTCAATCAGCCTAGCAAGGCCTTGAGATTCTTCAAGTGGATTTAAGTCCTCCCGCTGCATATTCTCAACTAAGGCCATGGCAGCCGCAGCCTGATCATCTGCCTCCGAAACTAAAACTGGCACCTCTTTGAGCCCTGCAATTGTGGCTGCACGAAAACGCCTTTCACCAGCAATAATTTCGTACCTACCAGGAGCTACAAGCCTAACGAGTAATGGTTGCATTACTCCCTGTTCACGAATACTTTCTGCAAGCTCTTGCAGGGCGCCGGCTTCCATTTTTTGACGTGGTTGATACTTACCTGCTTGCAACACCGTCAATGGCAAACGATTGATTTGTTCAGTTGAATTTGCTGCTTGAGCTTTCTCGCCTAGTAGCGCCTCTAAACCTCTGCCCAAACCTTTTTTCTTAATAGCGACCATATTGTTCTGCTCTTCCTAAATTACATTTGCTTAATGCGCTCAATCATCTCAGCGCCAAACTCTAAATACGCCTTGGCACCACGGGATGATTTATCAAATGCCACCCCAGGAAGTCCATATGACGGGGCTTCAGCAAGGCGAACATTGCGCGGAATAATAGTCTTGAATACTTTGTCACCAAAGTGTTCAAGCAACTGATCAGATACCTGCTGTTGCAAAGTCATGCGTGAATCAAACATCACCCTCAACAAACCAATGATCACTAGATCTTGATTTAAATTTGCATGAACTTGTTTAATAGTATTTACCAAGTCTGAAAGCCCCTCAAGCGCAAAATACTCACACTGCATTGGAACAATCACACCGTTTGCCGCGCACAAACCATTAAGCGTTAATAAGGACAGTGCTGGCGGACAATCAATCAGAATAAAATCGTAATCGCTAGACACGTCAGCCAACGCATCTTTTAAGCGAGTTTCACGCGCATCCATATCTACCAATTCAATTTCTGCGCCTGCTAAATCACGGTTTGCTGGTAATACGTCATAGGCCGAGCTTTCACAGCGTTGCGCGCAATCCTTTGCCTTGGCCATGCCAATCAAAACTTGATAAATACTAGCCTTTAGGTCTGCCTTTTCAATACCGGAGCCCATGGTGGCATTGCCTTGCGGGTCTAAATCCACCAACAATACCCGCTGCTTAAGCCCGGCCAAGCCGGCAGCTAAATTTACAGCGGTTGTCGTTTTACCAACACCGCCTTTTTGATTTGCGATACAAAATATTTTTGCCATAGCTGCTTTATTGTTTTTCTGTAGGGGAAGATTTTCTCACGGGGGTTAAAACTAAAAGTCTTCTTTCCACCGCCAAATTTGGAATATGTAATACCTCGTCAGCCAATAAACACCAGTCGTCCAAAGATACCTCCTGCATTTCTTCATCTGCACGCTTAGCTTTCATTGCAAAGACTAAGCCGCCGGGCTTCAGAAAGGGGAGTGAGAGGTCCAAAAAACGTGCAAGGTTCGTAAAGGCGCGTGAAATCACTGCATCAAATTGATCATTTTGTTGCAGTGCAGCATATTCAACCCGCTCGCTCAATATTTCTATATTTTTGAGTTTGAGTTTTCCACGCACATGCTGCAAGAAAGCTGTCTTTTTTTTAACCACTTCGATGAGGCTTAGGCGCCACTCTGGCTCCACGATGGCAATAGGAATGGCTGGTAGGCCTCCGCCCGATCCCAAGTCAGCAATTTTTGGATTTTGGGCCTTTAAGAATTTTCTTAAAATAGGTAAAACAGCAATAGAATCAATGAGATGCAAACGAATTGAATCCTTTTCATTCTCGATAGCAGTAAGATTGTGGACCTGATTCCAGCGGGTCATTTCCTGCAAAAATAACTCTAAATCCGCTATATTGGCATCGCTTAAATTGAGGCCTAATTCTTCGATTCCCAGTGCAAGCAAGTCTTCGGTCATGCGGCCTCTTGGGTTCGGCCCAAACCTTTTTTAAGATGTACCAAAAGCAGCGATAGTGCTGCAGGAGTAACTCCAGAAATTCTGCCTGCTTGACCCAATGTTTCAGGCTTATGAAGGTTTAGTTTTTGTTGAACCTCTTTGGAGAGGCCAGTAACCTGGGAATAATCTAAAGATTCTGGCAGGGGGAAGGTCTCGTTGTGCTCTTGGCGAGTAATTTCAACGGCCTGGCGCTCAATATAGCCCTGATATTTCACTGAAATCTCTACTTGGTCGCTTATTTGAACCGCTAAGCCAAGGTCTTGGTCTAAGGACTCCGGGGCCCACATTCCATCACCTAATGCCGTAAGTGCCTCATAAGTGACTCCTGGGCGTCTTAAGAGCTCAGTCAAATTGCATTCATGAGATAAATCCTGGCCTAAAAGCTTTGAAACCAATGGGGCTGCCTCATGCTTAGGCCCAACCCAAATATCTTGCAAACGAGATGTTTCACGTGAAACAGCCTCTTGTTTTCTACAGAACACTTCCCAACGATAATCGTCTACTAGGCCTAGATTACGACCAATTGGGGTTAAGCGCATATCTGCGTTATCTTCCCGCAAACTAAGTCGGTACTCAGCTCTGCTTGTAAACATACGGTAGGGCTCTTGAACTCCCCGAGTGATCAAGTCATCGACTAAAACGCCGATGTAAGACTCACTTCTTTTCGGTAGCCAAGGCTCCTTGCCCTTTGCAGCAAGGCCAGCGTTAATCCCTGCCAACATCCCTTGAGCAGCAGCCTCTTCATAGCCGGTAGTGCCATTAATTTGTCCCGCAAAGTACAAACCGCCAATGGCTCTGGTTTCAAGGCTATGGCGTAATTGGCGGGGATCAAAAAAATCATATTCAATGGCATAACCGGGGCGCACAATGACGGCAGACTCCAAGCCACGAATGCTTCGCACCAAATCCCACTGGACATCAAATGGCAGGCTCGTAGAAATTCCATTGGGATAGAACTCGTTTGTAGTTAAGCCTTCGGGTTCCAAGAAAATCTGATGACTGTTTCTGGATGCAAAGCGATGTATTTTGTCCTCAATAGAAGGGCAGTAGCGTGGACCAGCGCCCTCAATCACGCCGGTATACATAGGGGAGCGGTCTAAACCCCCGCGAATAATGTCATGGGTTTGTACGTTTGTATGTGTAATCCAGCAGGGCACCTGCTTGGGATGTTGCTCTGGTCTACCTAAATAAGAAAATACTGGCACAGGATCTAAATCACCGGGCTGCTCAAGCATGACTGAGAAATCAATGGTTCTGCCATCAATTCTGGGTGGAGTGCCAGTTTTTAACCTTCCCTGTGGAAGCTTTAATTCTTTTAAGCGAGCAGACAAAGAAACAGCGGCTGGGTCCCCGGCGCGACCGCCGGCATAATTATTTAAGCCAACGTGAATCTTCCCATCCAAAAAGGTTCCAGCTGTTAAAACCACCTTTTTCGAAACAAACTCTAGGCCCATTTGGGTAACTACGCCTTGAACCTCATCGCCCTTCACCAACAAATCATCTACTGAGGCCTGAAAAAGGCTTAGGTTAGGCTGATTTTCTAGACGGCGACGAATGGCCGCTTTATACAGAATCCGATCACCCTGGGCGCGGGTTGCTCTAACTGCCGGCCCCTTGCTGGAGTTGAGAATACGAAATTGAATGCCAGCTTCATCAGTAGCAGCGGCCATTGCACCGCCCATAGCATCAATTTCTTTGACCAGGTGCCCCTTACCAATTCCGCCGATAGAAGGGTTGCAGCTCATTGCACCTAAATTTTCAATGCTATGAGTAATTAAAAGGGTGTCGCATCCCATTCGCGCTGAAGCGAGGGCGGCCTCAGTCCCAGCATGACCGCCGCCAATTACGATGACATCGAAAGCTTTTGAATAGCGCATGATTTGCCTCAGATAGGGCGATGATCATAGCATTTTGTTTGTTTCACGTGAAACAAACGTGATGAAAAAACTTGAAAAGATAAACGGTCTTTTCTAAGCCACTGATTTAATTCAAGAAATAAGCATTCCATGCAGACTTCAGAATCAGAAGGCTGACAATCACTAGGAAGACTTTTCTAACAAAAGCACTGCCATGCTGAATTGCAAGGCGACTCCCAAATTGGCTGCCGGCAATATTAGCAATCATCATGGCAATACCAAGAGGCCAATTAATTTGGCCCAGGCTGGCTAACATCAAAATTGCTGCGAGATTGGTTGCAACATTTACCAACTTTGTTGCTGCCGATGCATGCAAAAAATCAAAACCAAAAAAACGCACAAAACCAAATAAAAGGAAGCTTCCCGTTCCGGGACCAAAGAAGCCATCATAAAAACCAATCGTTAAACCCAAAAGCACTGCCTTGAATTGCTGATGGCGGCTAATGCCACGAGGAGCATGAGTCTCACCAAGAGAAGGTTGATACCAGGTGTAGAGCAAAAGAAAAAGCAGTACGAATGGCAGCGCTTTTCGCAAAGGCTCTGCCGGAAAGTTGCTCAGAGCGTTGGCACCTAATAAAGAACCAACGAAGCCAGCAACAACTGCTGGCAAAACGATGGCCCAAGGCAAAGAAACATGTCGCAAAAATTTACGTGCGGCATTTAAAGTGCCGCCAACTGCTGCCAATTTATTTGTAGAGAGTAAGGTTGCGGGCGGCACATTGGGGTAAGCCGCAAACAGGGCTGGAACCTGAATCAGGCCGCCACCGCCAGCCACCGCATCAACCAAGCCAGCAAAAAAAGCCATGGCGAGAAGTAATGGCCAAATGAAAATTGAAAATTCGATGAGGGGCTCAATAAAAAAATAATCTTAAGGTCTTACTTGCTTGCCTTATTCAAAATGTATTTTAGTCAAAGGAGGCTTTAAATGTGCTGTCATTTTTACCTCCTATTACAATGAAACGATGGACTTTTCTTTAACGCCCAAACTAGAAGAGCTGCGGGAGCGGACGAGATCATTTATTCATGATCAAATCATCCCCTTAGAAAAAGATCCACGCCAAAACGAACATGGCCCATCAGAGGAGTTACGCAAAGACCTTATAGAGCTTGCACGCAAGGCTGGTTTGCTAACACCGCATGCCTCCATTGAAATGGGTGGCCTAGGTTTAAGTCACATAGAAAAAGCCGTTGTCTTTGAAGAGGCTGGCTATTCTTGCTTGGGCCCAATAGCGATGAATATCCATGCTCCTGATGAAGGCAACATTCACCTGTTGGAAGAAGTGGCAAGCCCAGAACAAAAAGAGCGTTGGCTGAGGCCCTTGGTAGCCGGAAAAATCCGCTCCTGTTTTGCCATGACAGAGCCTGCACCTGGAGCCGGCTCCGACCCTTCTATGCTCATGACCACCGCCATTAAAGATGGTGAAGACTTTCTTATTAATGGTCAAAAGTGGTTTATCACTGGGGCAGATGGGGCAGACTTCGTCATCATCATGGCTCGCGGCGAAGATGGCTCAGCAACCATGTTTTTGTCAGACATGAATGCGCCCGGCATTGAGCTTGTTCGTAATATGGATGCAATGGACAGCTGCTTTACGGGTGGTCATGGCGTTCTTCAGTTTACAAACTTACGCGTCTCTTCAAAACAAATATTGGGTGAGCTTGGAAAGGGTTTTAAAAATGCCCAAGTACGTTTAGCGCCTGCCAGGCTAACCCATTGCATGCGCTGGCTTGGTCAAGCGCAACGGGCTCAAGACATAGCCCTCTCTTACGCAAATAAAAGAACCGCTTTTGGAAAAATTTTGGGTGAACATGAGGGCGTTGGCTTCATGCTGGCTGATAACGATATGGACCTGCAAACCTCGCGCTTAAACATCTGGCATACAGCATGGCAGTTAGATCAAGGTCAGCGCTGCAACTTTGAATCTAGTCGTGCAAAAGTCATTTGTTCCGAGGCTGAATGGCGAGTGGTAGATCGTTGTGTACAAATTTTGGGCGGCCAAGGCGTTACCGGCGAGACGGTCTTGATGAAAATTTTTAAAGATATGCGTGGCTTCCGAATTTATGATGGGCCAAGCGAGGTGCACCGCTGGAGTATGGCTCGCAAACTCATCAAAAATCAAGAATTGAAGTGATGGATATCAATCAACTGTTTCGCCTAGAAAACAAAACAGTCTTTGTGACTGGTGCCTCAAGCGGCATTGGTAAACACTGTGCACTATTAATGGCTCAAGCTGGCGCCAAGGTGGCTATTGCATCGCGGCGCATTGACCAACTGGAATCTGTTGTTGCTCAAATCACTGGTTCAGGCGGGACTGCAAAGGCCTTTGAAATAGATGTAACTAAGAAAAAAAGTGTTGCGCAGTGTTTTGATGAGATAACGGAATGGTCTTTGCCAACTGTCATCATTAACAATGCCGGCATGAGCATTAACCGAAAATTACTTGATCAAACCGAGGAAGACTGGGACCGGGTTATCGACACCAACCTTAAGGGCTCATGGTTAGTTGCGACTGAAGCTGCTAGGCGCCTAACCGCCTCCAATACTCCGGGAAATATTATTAACGTAGCCTCTATTTTAGGAGAGCGT
Source organism: Burkholderiaceae bacterium (assembly GCA_947461335.1). Lineage (GTDB taxonomy): Bacteria > Pseudomonadota > Gammaproteobacteria > Burkholderiales > Burkholderiaceae > Polynucleobacter. The sequence goes on from CANHLB010000010.1 coordinate 8,435, forward strand.
GTGATTGGTGGCGTAGCTCCTTATGTCATTTCTAAGGCAGGGGTAATTCAAAGCACTAAAGTGATGGCCTTAGAGTTGGCTCGCCATCAAATCCGTGTCAATGCACTTTTGCCCGGTTATGTCATCACCGACCTCAACCGCGAATTTCTCATGAGTGAATTAGGCCAAAAACTTCTTGTACGCATACCAACGCGGCGCTTTAATAATTTAGAAGATTTAAATGGACCACTTTTGCTTTTGGCTTCTGATGCCAGCATTGCAATGACTGGTGCCACCCTTGCGGTAGATAGTGGTCACCTCATCAGCAGCTTATAAACGCAAGTATGCAATCGCCTGCTTTTCAAGATTCACTCAACAGCTATTTAAATCATCTTGGGCTTACAAAAGGGGCTATTGAACTTAGCCAATTGACTGGTGGTCAATCCAACCCAACATTCAAAATCAGCAATGGCAACTCACATTACGTGCTCAGAAAAAAACCGAGTGGAGTTTTATTGCCGTCTGCACATGCGATTGATCGAGAGTATCGCGTGATGAAAGCGCTGGCCAATACAGATGTGCCCGTGCCCCAGATGCTGGCTTATTGCGAAGATGAAGGCATTATTGGAACCGCCTTTTTCATCATGGAATATCTAGACGGGCGAGTCTTTGCAGACCAATCTTTGCCTAGTCTACTAGCTAGTGAGCGTCAAAAAGTTTACGAGCAAATGAATCAAACTATCGCCGCCATCCATTGCCTGGATTATGGAACGCTTGGATTAGACACCTTTGGCAAGCCCGGCAATTACTTTGCCCGGCAAATCGCGCGCTGGTCTCGCCAAGTACGCGAAGCCAACATTGCCATTCCCAGCTCTCTCAATAAGCTGATGGACTGGTTGCCTAATAACATTCCCCCAGAAGACGAAACCTCGCTAATTCATGGCGACTTTCGGATGGATAACTTAATCTTTCATAAAACCGATTTGCGTGTGATTGGTGTTTTAGATTGGGAGCTCTCCACTCTTGGTAACCCGCTAGCTGACTTTGCTTATCAATGTATGGCTTGGAGAATCCCGCCAAGTCTATGGCGCGGAATTCAAGGTCTAGATTTGGCTAGGCTCGGAATTCCTAGCGAAACAGAATATATCGCTATGTATGAGAGAAAAATAGGGCGGCCTGTTTCAGAGCACTGGTCTTTCTTGATGGCCTATAACCTATTCCGAATTGCTGCAATTTTGCATGGCATTAGCAAACGTGCAATAGATGGAAATGCCAATGCAAGCGATGCTATTGAAAATGGGAGCAAAGCAGGGGCTCTCGCTGACCTAGGTTGGGCTTGTGCCCAATAGTAAAACTATTGCTTTTTAGTAAAGATTCCAACCAGGCCGCGACGAAAGGCCATCACACAGAAAATAAATATCAAGCCCGTAACAACAGTGACAGATTCGCCCAAAGAGTTAAACCAGGCCACGCCAGTCATTTGAGCCAAGAAGTTTCCAATCTCGCCCACCCGATGCTCAAGCAAAACAATTACTAAAGCGCCCACAAATGGTCCGGCCAAGGTGCCGACACCGCCAACCAGAGTCATCAAAATAACTAGACCGGACATTGACCAGTGCACATCTGTCAGCGTCTCGAAACCCAATACCAAGGCTTGAACAGCCCCAGCCAAACCAGCCAGCGCGGCAGACAAAATAAATACTAAAAACTTAAAACGATTCACGTTATAGCCTAGAGATACTGCGCGCGGCTCGTTTTCCTTAATCGCCTTTAAAATCTGTCCAAACGGGGAGGAGATGATTCTAGAAATAAATAAGAATCCAATAAGCACTGTGGCTAAAACAAAGTAGTAAAGATTCAAATCATTTTTTAAGTCGATTACGCCGAACAACTCGCCCCTTGGAATACCTTGAAAACCATCCTCACCCCCAGAAGCTGGAGCTTGCAGGCAAATAAAGTAAAACATTTGCGCTAAGGCTAAAGTAATCATAGAAAAGTAAATGCCTTGCCTTCGAATTGCAAGCCCGCCAATGAGGGCGCCCAAGGCTGCAGCAAACAAAACCCCAAGAATAATTCCGCCTGCTGGACCAGCGCCCATATCGCGCATCAAATATCCCGCACAATATCCAGCTCCACCAAAAAATGCAGCATGGCCAAAGGATAGTAGGCCTGTATAACCTAACAATAAATTAAATGCTGCAGCAAAAAGAGCAAAGCATAAAATCTTCATCAGGAAAATTGGGTAGGCAAAAAATGGTGCCACTATTGCGATAGCAAGAATTGCCAGAAAAATCCAAAGTTTGAGTGATTTCATTTTTCTCGCCCAAACAAGCCTGCTGGCCTAAACAGCAAAACAATCACCATAATGGCAAACACCACGGTACTTGAGGCTTCTGGATAAAACACCTTAGTCAGGCCCTCAACTAGGCCCAAGCCTAAGCCGGTAACAATCGACCCCATGATCGAACCCATACCACCGATCACCACCACAGCGAAAACAATAATGATCAGGTTAGACCCCATCAAGGGAGAAACTTGAATAATCGGCGCTGCAAGCACACCCGAAAAAGCGGCGAGCGCCACCCCAAAACCATAAGTTAAGGTGGTCATGAGGGGGAAATTGACGCCAAACGCCTGGACCAATTTTGGATTTTCTGTACCAGCGCGCAGGTAAGCGCCAATGCTGGTTTTTTCAATTACATACCAAGTGGCAAAACAAACTGTTAGGGAGGATGCCACGACCCAGGCACGGTAGTTCGGCAAAACCATAAATCCTAGATCTGTAGCCCCGCTCAGAGCTTGAGGGGCGCTGTAAGATAAACCTGAGGCTCCGTATATGGAGCGTAAGACGCCCTCAATAAAGAGCGTTAAACCAAAGGTCAATAAGAGCCCATACAAATGATCGAGTTGATATAAATGCCTTAGCAGCAAACGCTCAATCACAATGCCAATCAGGCCAACAATGATTGGTGCCAATAACAGCATTACCCAATAGTTAATTCCAAAATATTGCCCTGCCATCCAAGTCACAATGGCGCCCAACATAAACATGGCGCCATGTGAAAAGTTGATGACATTTAAAAGGCCAAAGATTACCGCCAATCCTAAACTCAGAATTGCATAAAAACTGCCGTTAACCAGCCCCAAAAGGAGCTGGCTTAACAGGGCAGAGATAGAAAGGCCGAAGATTTCCAAGATTACTTATTGCCGCACTGAGCATAAGACTCAAGAGGGAAAGCCTTCTCGCCGGGCACAGTAGCAACTAGCTTGTAGTAATCCCATGGGCTTTTAACTTCGCTTGGTGTCTTAACTTCAAACAGATACATATCGTGGACCATGGTTCCGTCCTTGCGGATATAACCATTTTTTGTAAACATATCGTTAATTTTGACCTTGCGCATTTGTTGCAGCACCTTATCTGAATCGGTGGTACCGGCAGCTTTAACAGCATTCAAATAAGTCATCGTGGATGAATAGTTTCCTGCTTGAACCATCGTAGGCATACGTTTCATTTTTTCGAAGAAGCGTTTTGCAAACTTGCGAGTTTCATCATTCTGATCCCAATACCAGGCCTCAGTAGCCAACAGGCCTTGTGCATTTTGGATGCCAATTGCATGCACATCGGTAATAAATACCAATAAACCAGCAATCTTCATGGTTTTAGTAATACCAAACTCATTAGCAGCTTTTACGGAATTAATCGTATCGCCGCCCGCATTAGCTAAGCCCAAGACCTGGGCTTTTGAAGCCTGTGCCTGCAATAGATAAGATGAAAAATCGCTAGCATTTAGTGGGTGCTTAGATGTTCCCAGCACCTTTCCGCCGCTGGCGTTAATCACGTTAGTTGCATCTTTCTCTAGGGCATAACCAAAGGCATAGTCAGCAGTCAAAAAATACCAAGTCTTTAAGCCCTTATCCATCATTCCTTTAGCTGAACCGTTTGCCAAGGCAACTGTGTCATAGGTGTAATGAATGGTGTATGGGGTGCACTGGTCATTGGTTAATGCGGAAGTTCCAGCACCGTTGTTGATGTAAATCCGTTTTTTCTCAGCGGCCACTTTTGAAGTTGCCAATGCCGTTCCAGAATTGGTTCCACCAAAGATAACTGTAACGCCGTCTTGATCAATCCACTCTCTGGTTTTAGATGCAGCAATATCTGCCTTATTTTGATGGTCGGCAGAAACCACATCAATTTTTTTGCCTAAAACACTGCCGCCAAAGTCGGCAATGGCCATCTTGATCGACTCCAAACCACCTTGACCATCAATGTCTGAATACAAACCAGAAATGTCTGTAATAAAACCAATTTTTACAGCAGACGGATCAGCCGCATTTGCGCCACTTGAGACTGCGGCCAGGGCCGCTACTGCCATAGAAATTAAAGTGCGTTTCATTATTCTTCCTTTAAAAGTAAACACTAAACTAAACCCCTAAATACCCATTTAAGACTTCGGCCTTGGCCCTTAAGTCTGGCCGCTCGACCACCTCTACTATCAACCCGCTTTCAACAACATAATGCCGATCTGCAAGCTCGGCAGCAAACCTAAAATTTTGTTCGACCAAGATAATCGTAAAGCCCTTGTTTCTTAATTTAGTGACTACCTCGCCAAGCTTTTCAACAATGACAGGCGCAAGGCCTTCGGTAATCTCATCGAGCAATAAAAGCTTGGCGCCCGTTCTTAAAATTCGAGCCATGGCCAACATTTGTTGCTCACCGCCGGAAAGTCTCGTCCCAGGACTGTTGCGCCTCTCATAAAGATTGGGAAACATTTCATAAATTTCTTCTAAGTCCATGCCTCCGGAAGAGATTTTGGGTGGGAGTAGAAGGTTTTCTTCCGCAGTCAAGCTAGCAAAGATTCCCCGCTCCTCAGGACAGTAGCCAATTCCAAGGCGGGCAATTTGATATGTTGGCATCGCAATGGTTTCAGTTCCAAATACACTAATTGAACCCTTCCTTTTAGAAGTAAGGCCCAAAATGGTTTTTAGAATCGTGCTGCGGCCGGCGCCGTTCCTACCCAAAAGGGTAACCACCTCGCCATCACGCACTGTAAAATTCACACCGTGCAAAATGTGCGACTCTCCATACCAAGACTCTAAATTTTTGACTTCGAGGGCCACGGCACTCATAGAGTATCGCCTCCATGAGTGCCCATATAGGCCTCAACGACTAATGGGTTGTTAGAAACCTCGTTGTAAGAACCCTCAGCCAAAACCGAGCCGCGCTGCAAAACAGTGATGCGATCTGCAATGGAATAAACCACCTTCATGTTGTGCTCAACCATCAAAATGGTGCGCCCCTTGGCAACCCGATCAATTAATTCTGTTACTCGCTCAACATCCTCTTGCCCCATCCCCTGGGTGGGCTCGTCCAAAAGCATCAGCTCTGGTTCCATGGCCAGCGTGGTAGCAATTTCTAATGCCCTTTTGCGTCCATAGGCCAAATTTAGGGTATCTTGCTTAGCAAAATCCTCTAGGCCAACCTCGTGCAAAAGCTCTAAAGCGCGCTCATTAAGAGTATTTAAGGATTCGCCCGACTTCCAAAAGTGAAACTCTGTTCCTAGTCCTCGCTGCAGTGCAACACGAACATTTTCCAAAACAGTTAAGTGAGGGAAAACTGCTGAGATTTGAAAAGAGCGAATTACTCCGCGTCGGGCAATCTGTGCCGGCGCCTCATTTGTGATGTCAATTCCATTAAAAAGAATTTGTCCGCTACTTGGCTCTAAAAATTTGGTTAAAAGGTTAAAACAAGTTGTTTTACCTGCGCCATTTGGCCCAATCAAGGCGTGAATAGCTCCCCTGCTTACGTCCAAGTTCACATCACTAACTGCGGAAAACCCCTTAAAGGCCTTACCAAGTCCAATTGTTTTTAATATTGTTTCTTGCAATCTCATACCCTCTACCCCGCCTGGGGCAAGACATTGAGAATAACCCAAGATGGGATTGCTTTATATAGCGATAACCCTAAAGTTCAAGGGGTATAAGTTGCTATTAGCTTGCCTTTAGAAACTTTTGGATGGCCGCTCTAGCTAACTCATCAAGCACATCAATAGGCACCCTTTGGGCGCCCTGGACAATCATTAGGGCATACGGTTTAGCAAGGGCAGAAGCTTCGGGGCATAGGCGCAACTCCTCGCCCTCAGCAGGTGACTGACTGCGCCAATAATTAATGGCTGCCTCTAGCTCCTGGATGCTCACATACAACATACGCTCTTGGGCGCCTATTTATCTTTTACAGCAAGCATGGTGCCGCGACATTTTTTGGCACCACAGCGACACTCGTAATCTTTTTTCATTTGCTTGCTAACTCGACCATCGATATCAAGCGAATAGTCGTAAAACAATTCCTCACCAACCTCCAGTTTGCGCTTTGCATAAATAAAAACCCTTGGTTCGCCATCATAGATACCTTCCTTTGTTTCACAACTTGGCTTGCAAGAATGGTTAATCCAGCGAGCGGCATTGCCGCCATACTTTGCGTCTATAACGCGACCATCGTCCAAAGAAAAGTAAAAGGTATGGTTTGGGTCCTTCTTATCGTGTGGGTGACGCTTGATGGCTAGCTTCCAACTAATACGTTCACCTTTGTATTCAATGATGGCCTGTCCTTTTTTAATGGTCTTTGCTACAAAGACGCCCTTGCCATGAATGGGTGAAGATTTCACAACAATAGAAGACCGATCCACCTTAGGAGGTGCTAATTTTTTTGATTTCATGATTTAAACGTCTAGATTACGGGCAATGAGGGCATTCTTTTCAATAAAGGCACGGCGCGGCTCAACCTCATCCCCCATTAAGGTAGTGAAGACCTGGTCAGCAGCAATTGCATCCTCAATCTTTACCTGCAACAAGGTGCGGGAGTTTGTGTCCATTGTTGTTTCCCACAGCTGTGATGGATTCATCTCGCCCAAACCTTTGTAACGCTGACGACTCAGAACGCGTTCGGCTTCTGACAACAACCAAGAGAAGGCGCCCCTAAAGTCGCCAATGGTTTGTTCTTTTTGATTTTTATCTGGATCACCTCGGCGAACTTTAGAGCCAGGCAAAACCTTGCCCGATAAAACAGCTGCAGCATTAGCAAGGCTCTGATAGTCATCTCCATGAACAAAATCAGAGTTAATTGAGGATAGTTTTAGGTTGCCATGAATACGACGTGATAACAACAGTCTAAAGCGTTCTGTACGATCTTCTTTTTGAACAATAATTTCTGGTGGCAGCGCCAGGGGGTTTAAAGAGTCAGCAAGGGCCTGCCTTAAGCGATCGGCAGATTCGTTTGCTGATTTCTCTGTATCCAAATTTAATTGTGTTCCGGAGGCAATTGCTCTGAGCGCGTCCTCGTCAATTGTTCTGGATAGGCGGTCAACAATAGATTGAATTACTTGGTAATGTTTAGCCAACTCATTTAGGGCGTCGCCCTCGATAACTTCACCGCCCGGCGTTTGTAAAGACGCGGTTTCAAGGGCAATTTTTAGCAATAGCTGATTAAGCTCCGCATCGTCCTTAATGTACTGCTCACTCTTTCCAAACTTCACCTTATACAAAGGCGGTTGGGCAATATAAATGTGGCCGCGCTCAATAAGCTCTGGCATCTGCCTGTAAAAGAAAGTTAATAAAAGCGTGCGAATATGGCTTCCATCGACATCTGCATCGGTCATGATAATGATGCGGTGATAACGAAGTTTGTCAGCCTTATATTCTTCTATACCAATTCCGGTGCCGAGAACGGTAATTAAAGTAACCACCTCTTGACTTGCCAGCATTTTGTCAAAGCGTGCTTTTTCTACGTTAAGGATTTTTCCTTTTAAAGGAAGGATTGCTTGAAAACGGCGGTCGCGCCCCTGCTTAGCAGAGCCGCCCGCCGAATCGCCCTCGACGATAAATAGTTCTGATTTCGTGGGATCCTTTTCTTGGCAATCGGCCAGCTTGCCCGGCAAACCTAAGCCATCCAAAACTCCTTTACGCCGCGTCATGTCGCGCGCCTTACGGGCGGCCTCACGGGCACGAGCGGCATCAACAATTTTTCCGCAAAGAATTTTTGCGTCTGCCGGCCGCTCTTGTAGGTAGGCAGAAAGCGCCTCAGCAACAATTTCTTCGATTGGCCCACGAACCTCACTAGAAACTAATTTGTCTTTTGTTTGACTTGAAAACTTTGGCTCCGGAACCTTAACCGACAGGACGCAGGTCAACCCTTCGCGCATATCATCACCAGAAATTTCTACCTTAGCCTTTTTAGCAACTTCATTTTCATCAATGTATTTATTAATGACGCGCGTCATCGCAGCGCGCAATCCGGTTAAGTGTGTGCCGCCATCTCGTTGTGGAATGTTGTTTGTGAAGCAGAGCACCTGCTCGCTAAAACTGTCATTCCACTGCATTGAAACCTCGGCGGTAATTTGGCCGCCCAGGTCGGATGGGCGAACGCCCTCAGCATAAAAAATATTTGGATGTAAAACGTTTTTGGTTTGGTTGATGTACTCGACAAACCCCTTTACGCCGCCCGAGAATGCAAAGTCTTCTTCTTGGCCTGTGCGTTGATCAATTAATTTGATGTGTACGCCATTGTTTAAAAAAGAAAGTTCTCGAATGCGTTTTACAAGAATTTCATAATGAAACTCTACGTGCCCAAAAATAGTTTCATCAGCCAAGAAGTGAACTTCAGTTCCTGAGAGCTCCGTGTCGCCAGTGACGGTAATTGGGGAGGTAGAAACACCGTTTTCTTCCTGAATATTTCTGTTCTTAATAACGCCGCGCTCAAACTCCATATAGTGCGTTTTGCCATCGCGACGAATAGTCAGTTTTAACCATTTTGATAGTGCGTTGACACAACTAACCCCCACACCATGTAAGCCGCCTGATACCTTATAGCTGTTTTGGTCGAATTTTCCGCCTGCATGCAGCTCCGTCATAACGATTTCAGCAGCGCTCCGCTTCGGGTCATGCTTATCATCGTATTTAATGCCGGTTGGTACACCCCGGCCGTTATCAACAATAGATATGGAATTGTCTGTTTGTATAACAACAGTGATCTCTGTGCAGTGGCCCGCTAATGCCTCATCAATAGAGTTATCTAAAACCTCGAATACTAAGTGATGTAAACCAGTTCCATCAGAGGTGTCTCCAATGTACATACCGGGACGCTTACGAACAGCCTCAAGACCCTCTAAGATTTGAATCGATGCGGCGCCATATTGCTCAACTACTTTTTTTTCTTCAGTCATTTTTTTCTAAGTTAAATACGCATTGGCATCACAACATACTTGAAATTCTCTGAGCCAGGCAGAGTAATCACAGCGCTACTATTTGCATCGCCTAAACTAATTTGAATTTTTTCATTCTTGAGGTTTGATAACACGTCAAGCAAGTAGCTAACATTAAAGCCAATCTCTACGGTATCGCCGTTATATTCAGTTTCAATCTCTTCTTGAGCCTCTTCTTGTTCAGCGTTGGTCGATTGCACTGTAATTCGATTGGGTGATAAAGAAAAGCGTACGCCTTTAAATTTATCTGTAGTTAAAATAGCAGCGCGCTGCAGGGCTGCCTGCAAAGCCTCACGACCAACTACTAATGTGTTTTTGTGTCCTTTTGGAATTACTCTTTGGAAATCTGGGAATTTACCTTCAACCAGCTTAGAAATTAATTCAATATCCCCAAAGGCAAACTTAACCTGATTTGCAGTCAAGCTTATCTCTAATGGATCCTCAGAATCCTCCAAAAGATGCTGGCACTCCAAAATTGTTTTTCGGGGAATAATAATTTCTTGCCTTTGTCCTGCTCCCGCTGGTGCCTCAGTTAGCTCAACCTGTGAATAAGCAAGGCGATGGCCATCGGTAGCAACTGCAACAACCTCTTTTCCCTCAATAAC
>CANHLB010000011.1 GCA_947461335.1 Burkholderiaceae bacterium
AAAGCTCAAGGACCAATCGAAAAGAATGCCTTATTACAAAAGCTTGGAGTTGAGCCTTTTTCCCCTGAGTTCGAAGGAGAGCTAGGGGCCGATATTCTTTATCAAACTTCTCGTAAGCGCAGCATTGCTGTCAAACAATTTCTACTAGCCGGTCAAGCTGTAGTTGGTGTTGGCAATATCTATTGCTCAGAAAGTTTATTTGCGGCCGGTATTCATCCTGCAAAAGCTGCTGGCAAATTAAGTAAACCTCAGTGTGCTCGTTTGGCAAATGCAGTCAGATTCATACTGAAGAAAGCAATTGAGGCTGGAGGCAGTAGCTTAAAAGACTTTGTTAATAGCGAAGGGGACCCCGGCCACTTTATGGTGCAAACTAAAGTTTATGACCGCAAAGACCTTCCATGTAAGGTTTGTAAAACACCGATTAAACAAATAGTCCAGGGGCAGCGCTCCACTTATTATTGTCCTCAATGTCAGAAGCGTTGATAAAGACATTTTCCAAGAGCTTATTAGCTTGGCATGGTGTCAGTGGACGCACGGGTTTGCCTTGGCAAAATAATCATGACCCCTATGCAGTTTGGGTTTCTGAGATTATGTTGCAGCAAACTCAAGTTGCAACCGTATTGGAGCGTTATCCGCGCTTTATGAAACGTTTTCCAACAGTTAAAAAATTAGCAGCTGCTGATTTAGACGAAGTATTAGCTGAGTGGGCAGGTTTGGGTTACTACTCACGCGCTCGAAATTTGCATGCCTGTGCAAACCAAGTGATGCAAGATTTTTTAGGAAAGTTCCCCAGTGATCCTATCTTGCTTGAGCAGCTAAAAGGAATTGGTCGATCAACAGCAGGAGCAATTGCAGCATTTGCATTCCAGGAGCGAGCACCAATTTTGGATGCAAATGTTAAAAGAATCCTGGCCCGTCTGTTTGCAGTTGAAGGTGCTCTACAAGATAAGGCGCTAAATGATCAGCTCTGGAATTTAGCAAACAACTTGTTACCAAAAAAATCGCAGGATATGCCGATATACACACAAGCCTTGATGGACTTTGGGGCTACGTGGTGCACTGCACGAAAGCCCGTATGTATCAGCATGGAGAAAAAGTGCCCATTTGCAAAAGACTGCCAAGCAAATCTGAGTGATCAGGTACTGTCTTTCCCGCAAAAAAAGGTGAAAGCAAGATCACCAGAGTTTGATTGCGACATGCTATTGATTCGATCTGGTAATTCGATTCTTCTGCAACAGCGCCCCAGCAAGGCCATTTGGGGCGGTCTATGGTCTTTGCCAGAGTCTGCCTGGAGACCAAAAGGCCAAAAGATTCATAAAGCCAATACAAGCCTCAAAGAGTTGCTTGAGCTTGCTTTGCCAGAGGAGACGAATTCTGTTTTAGCAAAATTCTTTAAAACGCCAAAGCGTGGCGATCAAATTAAACACATCTTTACCCATCGTCGCTTATGGATACAGATTTGGGAATTAAGCTCCACAAAGACTTTTCAGCTCATAGCTCCCAATTTGAAATGGGTACCCCTGAGTCAACTGGGGCGCTATGGTTTGCCGCAACCCATCAAGGTTTTGTTGCAGAGATTGAGTCTAGCTCGCGGTGACGATCTAAAAAATTGAGTTGTAAGGCAGCGAGATCTTTTTGTGCGCGGAAGTGTTCGCTGATGCGATTGACAAGATATACCGAGCGGTGTTGTCCGCCAGTGCAACCAATTGCTACCGTCAAATAGCTGCGGCCATCAGCGATATAGTGAGGCAACCATTTATCGATGAATTGAATAATGTCACTCTCCATGCTGACTACTTCAGGAATTTTTTCTAAGAACTCTTTCACGGGCTTGTCATTACCGCTTAAGGGTCTCAAGACTTTATCGTAGTGAGGGTTTGGTAGGCAGCGAACGTCAAATACTAAGTCAGCTTCACTGGGGACACCCTTTTTAAAACCAAAGGATTCAAAAACAATAGAAAGCCCAGCAGGCTTATCTTTGAGAAGATCTTGGATCCAAGATCTTAATGCGTGTGCTGGTAGGTTGCTCGTATCAATACTATGCGCTTGAGCACGAAGTGGTTCTAGTAGCTTGCGTTCATTTTCAATCGCCTCAATGAGCGTTGCGGATTGAGGTTGCTTTGCGTTGGTAGAGAGAGGGTGGCGCCGGCGAGTTTCCGAGAAACGCTGAACCAAGGTATTGGTGTCGGCATTTAAGAAAACAATACGAACTTGATGATTCTTCCTTAACAACTCTAGGATTGACGGTAGTTTACTAATAGAACTACCACGGCGCGCATCAATAGCTACTGCAACACGCTCACTTTTTTCTTTTTCAAGAGTACTAATTAAGTTTTCTAGCAAAGAAACAGGAAGATTATCTACGCAGTCGTAACCTGCATCCTCAAAGGCTCGGAGGGCAACTGATTTACCTGAGCCTGAAATTCCGGTAATCAGATTGATTTGCATGATTTAAAGCAGACGACCCTGATTTTTTGTTGAGTCTGTCTCAGCATTCATTTGCATGCGTTGGCGTTCCATAAATTCTTTTAATGTATCAATGCCACGTAATTGCAAAATAGTATTGCGCACCGCTGCTTCAACAAGAACCGCTAAGTTGCGACCAGCTGCCACCTGAATTTTTACAGTTCGAATAGGAATTCCCAGTACGTCAATATGTTGAGCCTCTAGAGGAAGTCTCTCAAATTCACCATCTGTTCTGCGTACCAATTGGACGATCAGGCGCAATTTCAGCTTCCGGCGTACAGCAGTTTCACCAAAGATAGTACGAATATCGAGTAAGCCTAAACCGCGAACCTCAAGTAGATTGCGTAAGATCATAGGGCAGCGACCTTCAATGTAATCTGGTCCCAGACGAGCAAAGTCAACAGCATCATCAGCCACTAAGCCATGACCGCGAGAGATGAGCTCAAGACCTAATTCACTTTTACCTAAGCCGGATTCACCGGTGATCAATACACCCAATCCTAAGATGTCCATGAACACCCCATGCATCGTAATTTGAGGCGCACCAATTTTGGTGAGATAGATACGCAGATGATCAATAACTTCTGCAGCGGAGATGGTAGTGGTAAATAAGGGGGTTGAAGAGCGTTGGCAAAAGAGTTGTAAGTCTGGATCTGCAGCTTTACCATCTGCCACTATTACACAAGGAGGCGTCTTAGAAATAAGACTGGCAATCTGTTCTTGTCTCTGCTCTGGTTCAAGAGCGGCATGATAGTCAATTTCTTGTTCGCCAAAGATTTGAATTCGGCTTGGATGAATCAGGTTTAAGTGACCAACTAAATCTGAGCTAGCCGCCGCTGCTTTTACTGCTTCCACTGGAAAGGTTCGGTCTGAGCCTTCGAGCCCACCGATCCACGAGAGTTTGAGATCTGAAACATTGTCATCAAATATCTGTTGGGCGGTGACGCCCTCTAGGATTAATGGTTGCGTCATTTTGCCGCGCCCCACTGTTGTAATCGTTCGCATACTTTGATTGGATCATTTGATGATGCCAAAAAGTTCCGAGTATCTGCATCAGAGAGTAGTTGTGCAATGGATGATAGGATTTCTAAATGCTGTTGGGTCGCTTTTTCTGGCACCAATAAAAAAATCAGAATTGATACGGACTCACCATCGGGGGCAGCAAATTCAATCGGCTCTTTTAATCTCATAAAAGCAGCACTTGGCTGTTTTAGTCCCTTCACGCGTCCATGAGGAATCGCGACGCCAGCTCCAAGAGCGGTAGATCCTAAATTTTCACGTGTATTGAGAAATTCAATGACGGCACTTGCGTCAATGCCAACCTCTTTTGCAAAGAGATCCCCCGCTGCTGCAAATGCATCAGCTCTGTTTTTGGCAGAGTTATCTAATGCAATGCAGTTAGGGGTAAAAAGATGGGTCAGGGCATTCATGTGAACTAATTATAGGTGTCCTGATGTCAGGGATTACTCAAATCGCTTGTCGTGGTGGTGATCCTGGATCTTTTCTTTGTGCTTTACAACTTGACGTTCCAGCTTATCGACCACTGCATCCATGGCGTGGTAAAGGTCAGAATTGTGGGCTTCGGCAAACAATTCCTTACCCTTTAGGTGAATTGTGATCTCAGCGCTCTGACGGAGCTCCTTTTCTTTGGCGTTATCTACTACGAGAAAGGCGGAAGCATCAATGACATGGTCAAAGTGCTTGCGAATTTTGGCCATTCCAGCCTCAAGGTGTGTGCGCATGGCTGGTGTTACTTCTACATGGCGGCTATTAATTTTCAAATTCATTAGCATCTCCTCTTATATACGCGTGCGCATGCTCATGCCTGGGGTGCGCAGCAAGCCCCTAAAATCGTTTGAGCAGTATTTTTTGGAAAGGAACTTCATGAACCTCCAGCGTATCAGCGAATTTACTGAAATCCAAGAGGGGAAAGCATCTATATTTGTTAAATGCCTAGAAAGGCCGCCCAGCTTACATCCGGAAGTTTTCGCCTAAGTAGACTCGACGGACAGCATCGTTTTGAATAATCTGATCTGGTTTGCCCTCAGCAAGGACGCTGCCTTCGCTGATGATGTAAGCATGGTCGCAAATACCTAGGGTTTCACGCACGTTATGGTCAGTAATCAAAACCCCGATCTGACGATCCCGCAGAAAACGCACGATGCGCTGAATTTCCCCAACGGCGATAGGGTCAACACCTGCAAATGGCTCATCTAGCAGGATGAACTTCGGTTGGGAGGCAAGGGCCCTTGCAATTTCTACGCGTCGGCGCTCACCACCAGAAAGTGAAAGGGCCGGATTATTGCGTAAATGACCAATTTGCAGTTCGCCCAAGAGCTCATCTAGGCGATGAGCGATTTCAGCCTTAGTTAAGGGCTTGCCACCTTGTACTTGAAGCTCAAGGACAGCCTGAATATTTTCAGCAACATTGAGCTTTCTAAAAACAGAAGCTTCTTGCGGTAAGTAAGATAAGCCCATCCGTGCACGCTCATGTATTGGCAAATGGGTAATATCTTTACCGTCTAAAACAATGTTGCCGCCATCAAGAGGAACTAAGCCCACAATCATATAAAACGAGGTAGTTTTGCCTGCACCATTTGGACCCAAAAGACCCACAACTTCTCCGCACTCCACTTGTATGGAAACATCACGAACTACCGTTCTGGAGCCATACCGTTTCTGCAGATTGCGCGCGCTAAGGGTAGCGGGTTTATTTTTTTGAGCTAAATCCGTTGTCATTTCTCTAGTGTAGCTTTTCGTCTTGGTGAAAGGATTGCTCGAGCCACAGGAAGATCGTCTGGCTTTGCATCTTTTGGGGGTAGCACTCGATAGTACTGCTTTACATCGTCATACTCAATCTTCCAGCCACGCAATTGATCAAGCAACTGCATATTCAAAAGACGCTTGAGGTGCGCATCGCCTGTCAAGGTTAAGAGCTCAGTCTTCGAGTCATAGACCACTTGAGTTGCTAGCCCTTGCATAAATTCGTCTGGAATTCCTTCACGGCGCTGTCGAAAGGTAGCGACTGTATCGGGCATGCTTTTTATATCTACAAATTCATATCCCTGTGGATCAACTTGAATATGACCATCCTCGCCAGTGACAATGATGCTGCCTTTGATGAGCAAAATTTGACCGTTCAGATCATATATTTGCTTTACGTCATTTACAGAAACCTTTTCAGCTTGAACTATAACGGGCTTATCTTGATCAGCTTTTTCAGCATAGGCTTGATCTGCACTACAAATACCGAGCCCAAGAGAGCATACAAAAATCAGGCGATTTGAAAAGTAGTGCATTCGCATCATTTTATTGGGTGCCTCGTGGAGCACGTTCAATCCGACCTTTAACTCGGCCCGTGAGCACCATGCTTTGTTCAACATTATTAAAGATCCCACCTTCAGTGGAATTCATTATCGACATCCCTTGTTCTAGCGTGATGGGTCTATTGGTTTCAATAATATCGTCGTTAATGAGAACCTTGAAATAGCTTGAGCTTGCTAGCATTCGGAGAGTCGCAGGCTGTGATGCAGTTGCAGCTTGTGCTGGTCGGAATATGGAAGCGTTATCAAATAAATCCAAGATAGTGAGATCACCATCTAGATGACCAGTATCTGATTTCACAGTAACTGGCGCTTTATCAGCTTGAAAGAGGCGCATGCGGGGCGTGAGGATATCAATTGAGGCATCGTCGTCGTAGTGCGTAACTTTATTACCTAAGATCCGGTATTTAGTATTGCCAAGCTCATTTAGGGCTGAGAGTGCACCATTCTTAATCGTGTAATCAGGCTCATGTAAGCGAACACGCTCTATTGTCGATTTTTCGGGTGGGGTATTTTTTTGAACCAACCAAAAAGTAAGTAAGGTTAGAGCACCCATCAGAATGAGCGGCGTTAGTCGCAGTAGAGCGCGACCAAGGGTGATTTTGATTTGTTGCGAATTCAATTGCATTACTTATTTACGCGCTTGGTTGAGCAATTCTTCGTAGCGGGACTGGGCTTTTAGAATGAGATCACAGACCTCTCTTACCGCACTACTTCCGCCAGTGTTGCTTGTTACAAGATGTGCAAATTCTTTAACGGCTACATGGCCTTGTGCGGGGCAGATTCTCATCCCAGCATTTTTCATCATCTGTAAATCAGGCCAATCATCACCCATGACGGCGCAATCTGACGTAGATAGACCTAAAGATTGAACCACCTGGTCTAAGGCTTTAGCCTTATTTATGACGCCCATATGTACATGCTTAATGCCTAATTCTTCGCAACGCGCTATAACCATTTTGGAGTTGCGCCCTGTAATAATGGCAGTTGGAATACCACATTGCTCTAGTAATTTAATCCCTAGACCATCCTGTATATCAAATGCTTTTAGAGATTCTTTGCCATCGGCACCAATCCAAACTTGTCCATTCGTTAAGACACCATCTACATCTAGAACCAGCAACTTTACTTTAGCTGCGCGTTCCCAAGCTTGCGGATATTGTGCAAGAGGATTTGTGTTGTGCGTGTTAAAAGCGTTGGGCATGAATATTCAGCTGGGTTAGAGATAATTAAATTACTTTGGCTGCAAACAAATCATGTAGATTGAGTGCGCCTAAAAGTTTTCCATTGTTATCGGTAACTACTAAATGATTAATGCGATGCTTTTCCATCATTTCAATTGCCTCTTCTGCCAGCAGCTCAGGCGGAATGGTACGGGGATCCGGTGTCGTAGCGCTTCTGAGGGTAATTCCACCTAGATTCGTGTTCTTTTCTAGAAGGCGACGTAAATCACCATCAGTCAAAATACCAAATACCTTTTTGTCTTGATCTAAAGCTACAACCATGCCCATTCGCTTGGAAGTCATTTCTAATAAAGCATCTTGTAATGAAGCCTCAACTGAAATTTTTGGCGTATCTTCAAGACTGCGCATCACTTCGCTGACGTGCATGAGTTGTTTACGCCCTAATCTGCCACCAGGGTGTGAACGAATGAAGTCTTCTGCTTCAAAACCGCGCGCATCGAGGAGAGCAACTGCTAGAGCATCACCCATTGCTAATGCGGCAGTAGTGCTAGAAGTTGGCGCAAGATTTAATGGACATGCTTCTTTCTCAACACTTGTATCAAGATGCGCATCTGCTAATTTTGCAAGCGCAGAATTCGGCGCTCCAGTAAGAGCAATCATTTTTGCACCGGTACGCTTAACGATGGGAACAATCGTTAGTAATTCATCTGTCTCGCCAGAGTTAGATAGCGCCACAAAAACATCATCCCGAGTCACCATGCCTAAATCTCCATGACTGGCTTCTGCTGGATGTACAAAAAAAGCAGGGGAGCCAGTGGAGGCAAAGGTGGCTGCAATTTTGCGAGCAATATGGCCAGATTTGCCGATACCGGAAACCACAATTCGACCTTTGCAGTCATGTAATAGTTCAACTGCGAGCACTAGGGCATCAGCATTTGCGCCTTCAAGGCGATCGCGCATGGTTTGCAGTGCAGCAGCCTCAATAGTGAGGGTGTCACGCGCAAGCTTTAGGGTACGTTCACGAGTCTTAGCTATCATCGAGTAAGTATATGCCGTCAGTCCTTCAGTTAACTCTCATTCTCTTGGCCTCTGGTGTGGCCGGAGTCCTTATTTTCCGCTATTTTGGATTACCCCCTATTTTGGGCTATTTGGCCATTGGCGTCTTGATTGGCCCACATGCCTTAGGTATCGCTAGCGATACCGCTACGGTGCAGTATTTAGCAGAATTTGGGGTTGTTTTCTTGATGTTCTCGATTGGCCTGGAATTTAATCTTCATAAATTGCGGGCAATGCGCAAGATCGTATTCGGTCTTGGGGGCAGCCAAGTGATTCTGACCATGCTCTTAACGGTCCTGGGTAGTTTTTTAATGAACTGGTTTTATCCAATCTCTTGGTATGCCGCGATTGCCTTGGGCGGGGCTTTAGCAATGTCATCTACCGCTATTGTGACTAAATTGATTTCTGATCGCGCAGAATTGGAAACCGAACATGGTCGCAATGTCATCGGTATTTTGCTATTCCAGGATTTGGCAGTTGTTTTCTTGCTGATTTTATTGCCGTCTCTTGGAAAAAATCCAACAGATTTATTTGTTGCCCTTAGTACTGCTTCTGTGAAGATCACAGTGGTATTGGTGCTGATTTTCTTTATCGGTCAATCACTCATGAGCCGCTGGTTTAAGTTGGTAGCCATGCTGCGTTCACAAGAATTGTTCATGCTCAATCTCTTATTGATTGTGCTAGGGATGGCAGGTTTAACTGAGTATTTTGGTTTATCTTTAGCCCTCGGCGCATTCTTAGCTGGCATGTTGATTTCTGAAACACCATACCGTCATCAGGTGGAAGAGGACGTTAAGCCTTTCCGTGATGTTTTGCTCGGACTCTTTTTTATTACGATTGGTATGTTGCTGGATTTCAAGGTCATTCAAGAGCAGTGGATATTGGTTTTGGTCTTGCTCATTGGCCCGCTGGTATTCAAGTTTGGCTTAATTACTTTGCTTTCTAAAGCCTTTGGTTCTAGTACTGGCATCTCCATTAGAACCGGACTCTGCTTGGCTCAAGCAGGTGAATTTGGATTTGTATTACTGACTCAAATTGATGGCTTAGATTTAATTGATCCCATTTTGAGTCAAGCAATATTAGCCGCTATGTTGATTTCTATGTTTTGCGCCCCATTCTTGATTGAATATAGCGATCGTATTGCGATGCGTTTCTCAAGCAATGAATGGCTACTGCAGTCTTTAGCATTAACACGCGTTGCAGCAAAGAGTGTACGCAATGAAAATCATGTATTGATTTGTGGATTTGGTCGTTCAGGTCAAAGTTTGGCACGTATGCTTGACCAAGAAAAAATCCCTTATATTGCTTTAGATCTAGATCCTGATCGCGTTAAAGAAGCAGCCGCGGCTGGTGATAACGTTGTCTATGGTGATGCCAGTCGGGAAAACTATTTAATGGCTGCTGGCTTATCTAGAGCAAAAGCTGTAGTAATTACCTATGCAGATACTAAAGGAAGCTTACGAGTACTGCGACAAGTTGAACAGTTGCGACCTGGTATGACAGTACTCGTGCGAACTAGAGATGATGCAGATATTGCAAAGTTGCAAGCAGCTGGCGCCACTGAAGTAGTTCCTGAATTAATTGAGGGTAGCCTCATGATTGCATCCCATGTGCTGCTGATCATGGGTGTGCCAATGCGTAAGGTAGTAAGACGAATTACGACTGCGCGTGAAGAGCGCTATAGCCTATTGAGAGGGTATTTCAGAGGCTCAGAAGACGATGACTTCGGGTCTAATGAATCTTGGCGCTTGCACTCCATCACTTTATTGCCTAACTCCCAAGCAGTTGGAAAAACTTTGGGCGAGCTTGACCTTGAGAAGGAGGGCGTTAATGTACAAGCAGTAAGGCGCAAAGGCGCAAACTCTGATTATGTAAAGCTCTCTCTTGATCCAGGGCTAACTCTTCAGGCAAACGATATTTTGGTGATATCTGGCAATTCAGAAGCAACTGATTTGGCTGAAGCGAAATTGCTTTGAAATAACTTGCTCACCCCTAGCCGGATTTATTTCTTCTTCTTGCTAGCAACAGTCTTGCGTGTCAGCAATGGTGCTAAGTAATGACCTGTAAAGCTCGCTTCATTTTTGGCCACATCCTCGGGGGTCCCGGTTGCGATGATGAGCCCACCACCCGCTCCACCCTTTGGCCCCAAGTCAATAATCCAGTCGGCAGTTTTGATCACATCTAAATTATGCTCAATGATGACGATAGTATTACCTTGCTTTTTGAGTGTCTGAATTACCGTAAGTAAAAGTTGAATGTCATGGAAATGCAAACCAGTTGTTGGTTCATCCAAGATATACAGTGTTCTACCAGTATCGCGCTTTGATAGTTCCAATGAGAGCTTGACCCTTTGAGCTTCTCCTCCAGATAGAGTGGTTGCGCTTTGGCCCAGCTTCACATAACCCAAACCAACATCAAGAAGGGTTTTCAGTTTTCGTTTAACGACAGGAACCGCTTCAAAGAATTCGTGTGCTTGTTCGATTGTCATCGACAGAACTTCATGAATGTTTTTACCCTTGTACCGAATGTCGAGAGTCTCACGGTTGTAACGTTTGCCATGGCAGACATCGCAAGGAACATAGACATCAGGCAGAAAGTGCATTTCTACTTTGAGTACGCCATCGCCTTCACAAGAGTCGCAGCGACCACCTTTGACGTTAAACGAGAAGCGGCCAGCTTCATAGCCACGCTCACGTGACGCTGGAACACCTGCAAAGAGTTCTCTAATAGGGGTAAACAAACCCGTATAGGTAGCTGGGTTAGAGCGTGGTGTTCTGCCAATTGGTGACTGATCAACGCTAATCACTTTATCGAAATGCTCTAAGCCTTTGATTGAATCATGGGCTGCAGGTTCTGCATTAGAGCCATATAAATGTTGAGCTACTGCATGATGCAAAGTGTCATTAATCAAGGTGGACTTGCCTGAGCCTGATACTCCAGTAACGCAAGTCAATAATCCTACTGGAACCTTAGCGTGTACAGATTGCAAGTTATTGCCACGTGCTCCAATGATTTCTAGAAAGCGATCATTCACCGGAATGCGTTTTTCTGGAACTGCAATCGCTTCGCGTCCGGCAAGATAGGCACCAGTCAAAGAATTGGGATTTGCCTCTACTTCTGCAGGAGTTCCTTGGGCCACAATCTCGCCACCATGTACACCAGCACCAGGACCAATATCGATGACCCAATCAGATGCACGAATCATGTCCTCATCGTGCTCAACAACTAAGACGCTATTACCCAAATCACGTAAGTGTTTAAGAGTGCCTATCAAGCGATCGTTATCGCGTTGATGTAAACCAATCGAAGGCTCATCTAAGACATACATCACACCCGTTAAGCCAGAGCCAATCTGGCTCGCAAGGCGTATACGCTGGGCTTCACCACCAGAAAGTGTATCGGCACTGCGCTCTAAGGAAAGGTAATCAAGACCTACATCATTTAAGAAACGAAGGCGCGCGCTAATTTCTTTAACAATTTTGTCGGCGATCTCTCTTTTAGCGCCTTTGAGATCAAGAGTTTCAAAATATTCTTTTGCTTCTTTAAGGGGTAATGCACTAATTTCGTAAATGGCACGCGATTGTTTTTTCTCACCAACTTTGACAAAGCGGGCTTCTTTGCGTAAGCGACTGCCCTTACATTCTGGGCAGATTTGTACGTTTTGATAGCGTGATAATTCTTCGCGTACAGTCATTGAGTCTGTTTCGCGATAGCGCCTCTCGAAATTTGCCACGATACCTTCGAAGGCGTGTTCGCGAACAGTATTTTTGCCACGCTCATTGATGTACTCAAAAGGAATAGTCACATCACCCGAGCCTAACAGAATGAGGTCTTGCTGTTTCTTAGAGAGCGTTTCAAAAGGCTTTTCCACATCAAAGCCACCATGCTTCGCAAGAGTCTGTAGTAACTTGAAGTAAAACTGATTGCGTCGATCCCAACCTTTAATTGCTCCAGAGGCTAGAGATAAATCGGGGTGTGCCACGATGCGCTTTGGATCAAAGAAGGATTGATGACCAAGACCGTCGCATGATGGGCAAGCGCCCATAGGATTATTAAAGGAGAAGAGACGCGGCTCTAGCTCTTGTAAAGAGTATGAGCAAACTGGGCAAGCAAACTTACTAGAGAAAATCATCTCTTTACCAGTATCCATATCAACAATCATGGCTTTACCATCAGCTAGGCGTAAAGCCGTCTCGAAAGACTCTGCAAGACGTTGCTGGATATCAGGACGTACTTTAATGCGATCAACTACTACCTCAATAGAGTGCTTATCGTTTTTCTTAAGCGTTGGCAGTTGATCTACTTCAAAAATTTCTGCTTTTGCGGCATTGGCAGTGCCGCCACCGGAGCGCACGCGAAAGCGCACAAAGCCCTGTGCTTGAAGGTCCTGGAAGAGATCTACGAATTCTCCTTTGCGTTCGCTTACTACTGGAGCAAGAATCATGAGCTTCGTATCTTCTGGCATTGAAAGCACCGTATCGACCATCTGTGAAACGCTTTGTGCTTCTAATGGAAGATCATGATCAGGACAATGCGGGGTACCAGCACGCGCAAACAATAAACGTAAGTAGTCATGAATTTCAGTAACAGTACCCACGGTTGAGCGCGGGTTATGACTCGTTGCTTTTTGCTCAATTGAGATTGCTGGCGAAAGACCTTCAATCGTATCGACATCGGGTTTTTCCATTAACTGTAAAAACTGACGCGCATATGCAGAAAGCGATTCGACATAGCGCCGTTGACCCTCTGCATACAGAGTATCAAAGGCTAATGAGCTTTTGCCTGAACCAGATAAGCCGGTGAGGACAACCAGTTTTTCTCTAGGAATGTCTAGATTGATGTTTTTGAGGTTGTGGGTGCGGGCACCACGGATTTTAATTTCGTTATTCATGATTTTTTAGCGTAACTTGTTAATATAGCGCTTTCCCATGAATTCTTCTGAACTTCGCTCTACTCTTGCCTTAGCAGGCATCTTTGGCCTACGTATGCTGGGTCTGTTTTTGCTTTTGCCGGTTTTTAGTATTCATGCCGAAAACTTACCTGGAGGCGATCAAGCCTTCCTAATAGGGCTTGCATTAGGCATTTTCAATATTGTTCAGGCCTGCTTCCATATTCCCTTAGGCAGACTTTCTGATCGAATTGGACGCAAAAAAGTCGTTTTATGGGGCCTTTCCTTGTTTGTTGCAGGAGCCTTAATTTGTGCCACTAAGGATGATTTGCTTTGGATCTCCATTGGCAGGGGTGTCATGGGCGCTGGAGCAATTTCTGCGGCGGTTTCGGCTTGGGTAGCTGATCTCACTCGGGAGCAAGTGCGTAGTCAAGCAATGGCCGTAATCGGTGCCAGTATTTCCATATCATTTGCAGTTTCACTGGTTGTTGCTGCCCCGATTTACCGCATGATTAGTTTAAATGGGATGTTTTTAGTGCTAGCGGGCTTAGGCTTGGTAGCAATGGTAGTAGCCTATTTTATATTGCCAGATAACAAGCCTGAAGTTCAAGCGCAACAAGCTTCACTCAAAGTCGTATTCCTGCGCCCAGAGCTCATGCGTTTAAATATTGGAGTATTTGTATTAAATGCTACTCAAGTAGCAATGTTTTTAGTGGTACCCCGCTTATTAGAGCAAGCTGGATTTCCGCTTGCTTCACACTGGCAAATTTATCTCTCAGTCGTTTTGCTCTCTTTTGTATTTATGGTTCCGCTATTAATCTATGGCGAGAAAAAACAGCGTATACGACTCGTCCTATTAATTGCCATCATTCTTCTCATTATTGCTGAGATCATCTTTACTCAAGCTTCGACAGTGACGCTAATCACGGTGGCATTACTGATTTATTTCGTAGGCTTTAACCTACTTGAGGCTCTACAGCCTTCATTAGTTACCCGTTATGCAAAAGAATCAAAGGGCACCGCTTTAGGGGTTTACAACACGACCCAGTCAATTGGCCTATTTTCTGGTGCGCTTTTAGGAGGCTGGCTAATGGATAGTCATGGTAATTTATCGGTCTTTGTGATGGGTGCTGTGCTCCTAGTTTGCTGGCTTATAATTGCTTGGTCGATGGGCGAAGCGCCAAAGAGAGTTACAGAATCAAAGGATGCAGCTTCATTGGTTTAATTAAGCGAGTAGTTTATTTTTAGTAGTAATAACAGCGGTATTTTTCTTCGGGAGACAACATGGCTTCGGTAAATAAGGTCATCATCGTAGGTAATGTAGGGCGTGATCCAGAAACACGCTATATGCCAAGCGGCGACGCCGTTACAAACATTTCAGTAGCAACATCTGATCGCTATAAAGATAAGCAAACTGGCGAAATGAAAGAAACCACAGAATGGCATCGTGTTGCATTCTTTGGAAAACTTGCAGAGATCGCTGGTCAGTACCTAAAAAAAGGTTCGCAGGTTTATTGTGAAGGTCGTTTGCGTACGCGTAAATGGACTGATGCAAGTGGCCAAGAAAAGTATTCCACTGAGATCGTTGCAGAAACAATGCAAATGCTTGGTGGTAAGCCAGTTGGCGGAAGTGGTGATGGTGGCGAGAGTTATGCGCGCTCAAAGCCGGCTGAGCAATCTGCTCCAGCAGCATCTAATGCCGCATCACTCGGTGCAATGGATGACGATATTCCGTTTTAAGTAATTCTTGTAATAGCAAAAACCCCTTCTAGGATTACCTACAAGGGGTTTTTATTTGCCGATGTTTCATTATTGGCGGGCATGACGAATATTCTCCGGCCAGGGCGAGTTGTGATCCGTTCTAAATGGGTTGATATCTAATCCACCACGTCTTGTATAGCGCGCATATACAGAAAGTTTCTCAGGTTTGCACTGGCGCTTGATGTCAGTGAATATCGTTTCTACACAATGCTCATGAAATTCATTCAATTGTCTAAAGCCAATCAAGTAGCGCAATAAACCTTCTTCTAGTATTGGACGCCCTTGGTAACGAATTTGTACACTTGCCCAATCGGGCTGTCCAGTCACAGGGCAGTTTGATTTGAGAAGATGAGATACCAAGCATTGCTCGATGGGGCCAAAGGATTCATTCACACTAAGTAGGCTTGGGTCTGCTGGCATACTTGGGTCTATCTCTATATCGAGACGATCCATCAGGATGCCACCCATTTCCTGCATCCCTTTTTTAGAGATCAATTCTATTGGGTTGATGCGAGTAGTGATCTTGCTGCCGGAAGCTTTAGATAAATCAGTAATGAGTCTTTCTTTTAGTGAATTCTCATCTTCAAAGCGTTCATTGTTTAGGCTGTTTAGATAAAGCTTAAAAGATTTAGACTCAATCATGTTTGGAGAGTCTGCGGGAATCTGAAATTCTGCCAACGCTATTTGTGGCTTACCTTTTTGATTTAGCCAGCTGAGCTCAAATGCGTTCCAAATATCAATGCCCACAAACGGCAAAGCTTGGCCTTCTTTAAAGCCTAGTTTGCTACGATTTTCAGATCTAGGAATGGGAAATAGCAAACTCGGATCATATTGATCTGGGTATGGTGTCGATTCACCTAATGGAAGTGTTGCCATGAATGACTTTGTTTAGCTTTTGGGTTTATTCGATACACCAGATACAACATGGCCAGTTGGAGCTACTGAGGCAGCCGATTGGCAATGACCAGTTTGATCGTCAAAGAAAAAGTCCGGTTCGAATTCTCTTAAGAATTCACTCTTAGATAAGCCGCCTAAGAACATCGCTTCATCGACATCAATACCCCATGCCATAAGTGTGCGTATGGCACGCTCATGTGCAGGTGCAGAGCGGGCAGTTACTAAGGCAGTACGAATACGCATACCATTCTCACTAGTGGAGCGTTGCAGTCTATGTAGTGCCTCTAGCAAGGGTTTAAAGGGACCTGGTGGCAATGGGATATCAACCTTTTTGCTTTCGTGATCTACGAAAGCCTCTAGTCCTTTTTTCTGAAACACTTGCTCAGCTTCATCAGAGAAAAGCACTGCGTCACCGTCAAATGCAATGCGAATTTCATTAGGATGAGACTCTGCAGTTTTACTGGACTCAGGATAGACACGCGCTGCTGGAAAGCCTGCATCGATCGTTGCCCTCACATCATCTTCGTTAGCAGATAAAAAAAGGTTGGCGTGTAATGAGCGTAGGTAGTGATAAGGAGGGCGACCCCTTGTAAACACACCGCGCTCGAGGTGCAGGCCATGATGTTCTGCAGAGCGAAAGACGCGCAAACCGCTGACGGGATCGTTGCGAGAGAGGATAACTACTTCTACGCGTTGCTCATCTCCCTCATTAAAGGCCAAGAGTTTCTTAACCAGCGGAAATGCCACACCTTTTTGAGCCGCTTCGCTAAGCCGCTCAAGCTGTAACTTCATATAGGCACTGTCATCGGTAGATTCAAAGATGCGATTCTCTTCTTCGAAATCAAACAGGGCGCGCGATGAGATCGCAACGACGAGTTTTCCGGTGAGCGTGTATGACATTTACGTATTCAGTATTATTTCAGGAATAATCGATAAGCAGGATTACTGCTCTCATCCCAGTGGGGGTAAGCCAATTTCACTAAAAAGTTTTGGAATTTCTTCTGCTCATTCTTAGGAACTTGAATACCGACCAAAATCCGACCGTAATCTGCACCATGGTTGCGGTAATGGAACAAACTGATATTCCAGTTAGGTGCCATACTGGTTAAGAACTTCATCAAAGCACCTGGGCGCTCCGGGAACTCAAAACGGTAGAGTAATTCATCTTTAGCAAGCGCAGAATGACCACCCACCATATGACGTAAATGAGATTTTGCTAATTCATCATGTGTCAGATCAATAGTTGCAAACTTTGCTTTACGGAAATGTTTTGCAATCACCTCACTATCACCAGCTTTTTGTGTACTGATGCCAACAAAAATATGAGCTTCGCTTTGATCGCCAATGCGATAGTTAAATTCCGTAACATTGCGCTTACCGAGTAACTCGCAGAAGCGCTTGAAGGAACCGCGCTCTTCAGGAATAGTTACAGCAAAAATAGCTTCACGGAATTCACCAACATCAGCACGTTCTGCTACAAAGCGTAGTCGGCTAAAGTTCATATTGGCACCACAAGCAACGGCTACCAAGGTTTTTTTCTTAAGCTGTTTCTTTTGAACATACTTCTTCATGCCGGCAATAGCTAAGGCTCCTGCAGGTTCAAGGATGCTACGGGTATCGGTAAAAACGTCGTTAATAGCAGCACAGATTTCATCGGTATCGACTATGACGATTTCATCAACAACTTTTTTACAGATCCGAAAGGTTTCTTTACCAACAAGTTTGACGGCAGTGCCATCAGAAAAAAGACCTACATCTTTCATCTCAATGCGCTTGCCCGCCTTGAGTGATTGGTTCATAGCATCAGAGTCAGAGGCTTGAACACCAATGACTTTTGTCTTTGGGCTCACTGCTTTGACATATTCACCAATGCCAGAAATTAAACCGCCACCACCAATGGCAACAAATACAGCATCGATTGGCTCTTGGTATTGCGCAAAAATTTCTTGGGCGATAGTGCCTTGCCCGGCGATCACATCTGGATCATCAAATGGATGAACAAAAGTCAGACCCCGTTTTTTACCTAAGAGCTCTGCGTACTTGAAAGCATCGCTATAGGATTCGCCGTGCAGAATGAGTTCTGTCCAAGATCCACCTCTGGCTTTGACAGCATCAATCTTGACGCTGGGAGTCGTAATCGGCATCACAATGACTGCCTTGCATTTCATTTTGGCAGCGGCAAGGGCTACGCCTTGAGCATGATTACCTGCAGAAGCTGCTATTACTCCGCGTTTTATGGCTAGAGGGGGTAAATGGGCCATCTTGTTATAGGCACCACGGAGTTTGAAGGAGAAAACAGGTTGGTTATCTTCCCTTTTTAGTAGGACCTGATTGCCTAAACGTTTGGTAAGTTCAGGGGCGAGCTGGAGCTCGGTTTCTCTGGCTACGTCATAGACGCGAGCCGATAAAATTTTCTTTAAATAGTTCATTGCCATCCGAAGAGCGTACCACGGATGGGCTCTAAGCCCT
>CANHLB010000012.1 GCA_947461335.1 Burkholderiaceae bacterium
TCAATCATGTCAGGGTAGCCAAGCAAACCTTTCCACCAATACATTAGGGAGAAAGTGCAGGGCTTTACTTCTACCAATCCTTTGTTAGTCGACTTGGCAAAGTAGAGGCCATAAAATTCATCATCTTGTGCTAAGCCGTATTGATCAACTTTAGGGGATTTAGATGCAGCCTTTTTCACAGGCTTCTTAGAAGCTTTCTTCGCTACAGCCTTTTTAGGTGCAGGTTTCTTTGCAGGAGCTTTCTTAGCGACCACTTTTTTTACTACTTTTTTCACTACCTTTTTCACCGCCTTTTTACTTGCTACTTTCTTGCTAGCAACTTTTTTGACGGCTTTCTTTGCAGGGGCTTTTTTTACCACCTTAGTAGCTACTTTCTTTTTTGCTGAGGACTTCTTTGTAGCCATGGTTTATTACCCTTCTTTTGGTGTTATTGTGCTTAAGTGCTTATAGATATTACTGCAATTTCCCTACAGTTTTAATACTGGCTGTATGGGGTTTGTCCTGCCTCATAACAAACAGGGCCTATTGAATATAAACACCACTATGAGCATTGTCCAATTGCTTAGCAAGGGATACACTAAAAACTAGTCAGTTTCGTATAACCTAAATATAAAGAGGGCTTATGTTTCCTGAATTCCGCGAGTTAATCACCCAGTTAAAAACTACAGATCGTCACTTTTCTCATTTATTTGATAAGCACAATAAGTTAGATCAAAAGATCCTCAGAATGGAAGACCATAAGGAACCCGGGACTCCAGAAGAGATTGAGACCTTAAAAAAAGAAAAGTTGCTTCTAAAGGACCAAATCTATGCAGTCTTAAAAAAGGCGAGCAGTTAGGCCTTTTAATATTAGTACCTTATAGAATCATCTTGAAATGCGTAAACCGTTCAAAATTATCCTCATCGCCTTTGCTGTATTTTCCTGCCTATCCGCTCTGGGGGCTTGGTATGCAGTTTCATTTGTTAATCCAACTCAATTGACTGGTTTATTGAGTTCCTCCGTAAAAGCAGCTACTGGGCGAGAGTTGAAAATCACGGGGCCGGTCACCTTAAAATTATTTCCTTCAATTAGCGTTAAAGCAGAGCAAGTTGCTTTGGGTAACGCTCCATGGGCAAGCGCTCCCGAGATGCTCTCGATTAAAACTATTGAGCTGGAGGTAAAACTACTGCCACTTTTTCTAAAGCGTGTAGAAATCAGCACCATTAAGCTTTCAGGGCTTGACGCCCATTTACAGGCAAGTAAAGCCGGACAAAATAATTGGGATTTAACACCACCCACGGTAGAAGATACTACGGGAAAGAGTCCCGCAGCTTCTCAGACGGAGTCCGATGAAAGTAATTTTGTTGCCATAGAAACTATCACTGTTTCAGATGCCAAGATTAGCTATGAGGACGGAAGCGGGCCAGCCAAAATCATTTCAGTGCCAAAATTTTCTTTAAATGGAGGCGGAGGAAAAACCGCCATCCTGCTAGATCTGCAATATCAAAATTACAAAATAGATCTCAAGGGTAAAACAAGCTCTTTGCGCCAGACCATACTCGATTGGAATCAAAGCCCAGTCAAAATGAATCTAGACTTGACACTCACGTTAAATGGTAAAGCTTTAGGCATTGAAGGGGAAATTGACAAGACGCCTAAGAAAACGTCCCAATTTGATATCAGGCTCAAATCGAAATCGTTTGACTTGGTTCCCTTAGTAGCCGCTTCTCTTGCTGCCTCAGGAAGCAATCCAACAGCAGTATCTAAACCCTTAGCAAGTCAGACCCAATTCTTCTTTAGTAATGAGCCTTTACCAATGGGTTTGTTACCAAGTGCCAACGGCAAGATTACAGTCAGTATTGATCAGCTTGGCTTGCCCAATAAAACAACTCTTAATAACCTCAGTGGTCATATCTTATTTAACGACAGCCGTATAGACCTCAATGATTTGAAGTTTGCGCTTGGCAAAGGCCAAGGTCAGGCCCAAATTTCAGTTGCAGACTTTCAAGGCGAGAGCCCTAAGATTGCTATCAAGCTTTTAGCTAAGGGTTTTTCTCTCGAGCAAATACTGCTCAGTGCTGATGCTGGTACTAAAGTCAGTGGAGGCTCTACCCAACTTGCCCTAAATTTGCAGGGCAAAGGAAAAAGCCTGCATCAGTTTTTAAGTACTGCTAATGGCGTAGCCCAAGTCAGTGTTGGAAAGGCAAGCCTAGGATCCAAGGTATTTAATAATGCTGGTGATTTAGTTGTCACTATATTTAATGCTGTTAATCCGCTGCATAAAAGCTCAGACCAAACAATCTTGGAATGTGCTGTAGCTTATTTGCCGGTGAGTAATGGAATAGTGGCAGTGAAGGATTCAGTTGGGGTCGAGACAGATAAGTTAGACATTACTTTATCGGGTACGGTTAACCTCAATACCGAAGCCATTAATTTAAACGTTAATCCCAACGATAAGTCGGGGCTAACTACCGGAATTGACTTGGGAGGATTGGTGAAGATTGATGGTACCTTGTTAAATCCTCAAACGGGCATCAATAAACAAGGTGTTGTTAGTAGTGCCGCATCTATTGGCCTTGGTATCTTAACGGCAGGCATTAGTATTGCAGCTGAGAATGCTAAATCATTAGCAAGCAAGAGGCAGCCTTGTAAAACTGCACTACACCCTTGGCAGGATATTTATCCTCAAGCTAATTAAGTCAATTCTTAGAAAACTAGGCCACTTACAAAGAGGCTAAATAAAGAGATAAAGATACTCGCAAACAATGCAGTCCAGAAGCTGGAGATCGTAAAGCCACTTACTACTGCAGATACCAGCATCAATACCAGAGCATT
Organism: Burkholderiaceae bacterium; assembly: GCA_947461335.1. Classification (GTDB taxonomy): domain Bacteria; phylum Pseudomonadota; class Gammaproteobacteria; order Burkholderiales; family Burkholderiaceae; genus Polynucleobacter. The sequence continues at coordinate 2,816 of CANHLB010000012.1, forward strand.
GATTACCAACAGAAATAAGCCCATTGTTAGCACTGTCAAAGGCAGTGTAAAGAGGATGAGTAATGGTTTAACGATAGCATTCGCAAAGCCCAGAAGCAGGGCAGCGATAACAAGAGACCCCCCATCTGCAAAACGAAGTCCGCTAAAGATATAGCTTGCTACCCAAAGGGATAAAGAGGTTAAACCCCACTGAACTAGGAAAGGCGTTAAGTTACCCATGGTTTTCTTCCTTTAAAAGTTGGAAAGTCACTGTGCACTTCTATCTTATCAGTCGTTTAGTAGTGAGGGGGGATTTCATCTTTGAGGCTGCTTCCGCCACCATTGCCGCCCGCTTGCTCTTTAACGGCTTTGAGTTCACGATACAGAAACTCTATTTGCTGCTGCTGTTTATAGACAGTCTCATTCAGCTTTTCAATCAGATCTTCAGTAAAGCTTAATTTGATTTCCAGATTGGTAATTCTATTTTCAGTCATTTTTAAACCTCTCTAAGTGGAGATGAGTTCAAAGCGCCCATCTTCCATTTCAGCTCTTGGCCTAATCCAAAAATCATGAGATTGGAGGGATTCATATACGTAAGCCGGCTCGAGGCTTGCTTCAACATTAGCAAGTAAGAGAACCTGATAAAACCCGCCCGTTTTTTTATGCTTGAGCTTACTGCCAGGCTTAAAGAGTCCGTCGTCAGGAGCGGCCATTTTCGATGTAGTCATGTCAAAAATTTACTTTCTTAGTATGATGATGTGATGGCAAATCCCATCCCGTACTCCATTCTAGATATATCTCCCATCCCTCAGGGATTTACTGCTGCTGATGCCTTACGGAACTCTTTAGATCTAGCCCAGCATGCTGAGAAGTGGGGCTATACCCGCTATTGGGTTGCTGAACACCACAATATGACTGGTAATGCTAGTTCAGCTACTGCTGTGCTGATTGCTTATCTAGCCGGTGGCACCTCCAAAATTCGAGTGGGTTCTGGTGGGGTAATGTTACCAAACCATGCACCCTTGGTGATTGCTGAGCAATTTGGGACATTGGAATCCTTATATCCTGGTCGAATTGATTTGGGTTTGGGTAGGGCGCCGGGAACAGATCAGATGACAGCTAGAGCCTTACGTCGTGACTTACTTGGCAGTGATGATCGCTTTCCTCAGGATGTGCGTGAGTTGCAGCATTATTTTGGTCCGATTCAAGAAGGTCAAGTAGTTAAGGCTATTCCAGGTGCTAACACTGAAGTCCCTATTTGGATTTTGGGATCTAGTTTGTATGGGGCTCAATTGGCAGCCCATTTTGGTTTGCCATATGCCTTTGCTTCTCACTTTGCACCAGAGCAGCTATTAGAAGCAATGAAGATCTATCGTGAACTCTTTAAGCCCTCAGATCAATTAGTTAAGCCTTATTGTGCCTTTTTGATGAATGTCGTGGCTGCCGACACCGATCAAGAAGCGCAACATTTATTCACCACCTTGCAACAAAATATGATCAGGATGCGCCGTAATACTCGCGGTCAGTTGCCGCCACCAATAGCGAATCTTGATGAATTTTGTGAACCCCATGAAAAGGCGGCAGCTGACCATACCTTACAGGTATCTACAGTGGGCTCAAAAGAAACTGTACAAAAAGGGATGCGCCATTGGTTAGATGCAACCGGAGCAGATGAAATTATTCTGACTGGTCAAATCTTCGATCACCAAGCTCGCCTAAGATCATTTGAAATAGCAGCACAAGCCGCCCAAGCTCTCTAAAGCTCAAGCGCTTGGTAATTGGCGGTGATGAGGACTCCATCCGTTAAGGCTGTATTGGCAAACTTCAAGACTTCGTTGTCTTTACTTATTAATGTGCAGGGTCTTGCCGTATAGGCTAAATCAAGAAAGACTTGGTCATCGGGGTCCTGGCATTTCCAAGGAGACTGGACAATATTTTTGTCGTCGAGGATGCGAGCCAAAGATATCCATTGCTGCAATATCTTTTTTTGATCAACTGTTGTTAAAGAGAAGAGAGGGCGCGAGAGAACGTCTGCAAACTCTTCTAAAGTTCTCGGGGTAGCAATGGCATCTATTTTTTTATCAAGTAAAGCTTGCTTGAGATGAATAGCTCTAAAGTCGTTAAAAACAAATAAGTCCAGTAAAACATTAGTATCGAAGACAGCGATTTGCATTACAGAAATTAATCCTGATTACTACGCCAAACTTCAGGTGTAATCGTAACTTGTCCACAGTCGGAAGATACATAAACTTCGCCATCTTGAACGTTGACATGAATCACCATGCTGCGCTGGACCAATTGATTGAGTTCAGCTGCTTGTGCTGATGGAATAGAGACGATTTCTAAGTTACGAGCACGTGTAAGTTTATTGGCAATCGCATCCCACCAAATTTTGCTGGTTTGACCTCCATAGCAATACACAATGACTTGGTCAGACCTCCCGCAAGCTTTTAGAATGCGGCGTTCATCTGGTTGACCAATTTCTATCCATAACTTAATGGCATCAGTGAGATCCTTGATCCATAGATCCGGTTCATCTGTATCACTTAAGCCTTTGGTAAAAACCAAATCCTCATTGGCCTGCAAAGCAAAGGCAATCAGCCTAACCATCATGCGCTCTTCAGTTTCTGAAGGGTGTTTTGCAATGGTGAGTGAGTGGCTGCCGTAGTAGTGACGGTCAGAGTCTGCGACATGAAGGTCAGCTTTGTGGATAGTTGCGCGTAGAGCCATGCAGCATTATCGCCTGCCAGACCCTTTAGCTAGCTTTAACCAGTATTATTTACCTTTAGAGCCTTCAAATACTTAGCAATAAGACTCAAATTACTGTGTAACTTAGAACCCCATGATCCGGATTACTGAACTGCGCCTACCTATCGACCATGCTCCAGAAGCTGTGGAAGTAGCAATTTGTAAACGGCTTCATGTAGCTTCAAAAGATCTGATCAGTTTTGAAGTCTTTAAAAGGAGCTACGATGCCAGAAAAAATGTCGCGCTCTCTTTTATTTACACGGTAGATCTTTCGGTTAAAAATGAAGAAGAGCTTCTAAAAAAGTTTGATGGTGATATACACGTCCGAGTTTCGCCAGACACTAGCTACCATTTTCTTGCTCAAGCTCCAGAGTCAATTGCAAGCGGCAAAGCATTACGACCAGTAGTCATCGGATTTGGTCCTTGTGGGATCTTTGCTGCGTTAGTTTTGGCGCAGATGGGTTTTAAACCAATCGTACTTGAGCGAGGTAAAAAGGTTCGTGAGCGCACTCAAGATACATGGGGTTTATGGCGTAAAAATATCTTGAATCCTGAATCTAATGTGCAATTTGGTGAGGGTGGGGCTGGAACATTTTCAGATGGCAAGTTATATAGCCAGATTAAAGACCCTAAGTTTTATGGCCGCAAAGTCATTCAAGAGTTTATTAAGGCTGGAGCGCCAGCAGAAATTCGGTATGTAGCCAAACCCCATATAGGAACATTTCGTTTGGTGGGTGTAGTAGAAAAAATGCGCCAAGAAATTATTGAGCTTGGTGGTGAAATTCGTTTTTCACAGAAAGTGATCGGATTTGATATCCAAAACGAACAAATTACTGGTGTCAAAATTGAAGGTCAAGATGATCTGCTTGCAGACCATGTCATTTTGGCACTTGGACATAGCGCGCGCGATACCTTCCAGGCCCTGCATGATGCCGGCGTATTTATGGAAGCAAAACCATTTTCAGTGGGCTTTCGGATTGAGCATCCGCAATCCCTGATTGATAGGGCGCGCTTAGGTCCTCATGCTGGTAATGAACTCATTGGCGCTGCTGATTACAAATTAGTACATCACGCTAAAAATGGCCGCTCAGTCTACAGCTTCTGTATGTGTCCTGGAGGCACCGTAGTAGCTGCGGCTTCAGAGCCTAATCGTGTAGTTACCAATGGAATGAGCCAGTATTCACGTAATGAGCGAAATGCCAATGCCGGTATTGTGGTTGGCATTACTCCTGATGACTATCCTGGTGGACCAATGGCTGGAATTGAATTTCAACGCGCTATTGAATCAAAGGCCTTTGAGTTGGGCGGTAGAACCTATGAGGCTCCGGGGCAGTTAGTAGGAGACTTTTTGGACGGTAAGGCATCAACCCAATTTGGCAGCGTTTTACCATCGTATAAGCCAGGCGTACATTTAACTGACTTAGCAGACAGTTTGCCGGCCTATGCAATTGAAGCGATACGTGAAGCTTTACCAGCCTTTGAAAAGCAGATTAAAGGCTTTTCTATGAGGGATGCCGTCTTAACAGGTGTTGAAACTAGAACTTCCTCACCTTTGCGCATTACGCGTGGCCCCAATTTTCAGAGTTTAAATATCAAAGGGCTTTATCCAGCAGGCGAGGGGGCTGGGTATGCAGGCGGTATCTTGTCTGCAGGAGTAGATGGGATTAAAGTGGCAGAAGCACTTGCCCTAGATTACTTATCTAAGTAAGTTACGCATCAATTAAAAAAGCCATTTATGAATATCGTAGTAACCGATGGTCCGGCAGAAGAAAAACAAGCTTTATTTAACCCAGAGCTGTTGCAAAAATTTGATATCAATGGCCCACGTTATACCTCTTATCCGAGCGCTGACCGTTTCCATGATGGATTTTCAGAGAAGGATTATTTAGGAGCGCTAAAACGGGTTGCAAATGCCAATGAGCCTTTGTCGCTATATTTTCATTTGCCGTTTTGCCCGAATATTTGTTACTACTGTGGCTGTAACAAGATCATCACAAAAGATCATGGAAGAAGTGCGAAGTACATTAAATACCTAGCTAAAGAAATGACCATGGTTTTTGGGGCAATGGGCGCAAACAAAAGACTACCCATTACACAGCTTCACTGGGGAGGGGGCACCCCAACATTTCTATCTCATGAGGAGATGACAGAGTTGATGTATTACACACATCAGTATTTCGACTTGTTGCCCGGCGGAGAATATTCAATTGAGATAGACCCAAGAAGGGTTACTGAAAAAGATATCGCTCTTTTAGCTGAGCTTAGTTTTAATCGGATTAGTCTTGGCGTTCAAGACTTTAACCTAGCAGTTCAAGAAGCCGTTCATCGGGTCCAAACGATTGAAGAAACTCAAGCAGTAATGGATTGGTCCAGAAAATACAGCTTTAAATCTATTAGTGTAGATTTAATCTACGGGCTACCAAAGCAAACCCCAGAAACCTTTAAGGAGACGGTTAATGCAGTAATTACCATGAATCCTGACCGTATATCGGTTTATAACTATGCCCATTTGCCACATATCTTTAAACCTCAGCGCCGTATTTCTGAGGCAGATCTTCCGCTTGCGGCTGATAAATTAAACATTCTGTCTAATACAATCGAACGCCTTATAGAGGCGGGCTATGTTTTTATTGGCATGGATCATTTTGCAAAACCAGACGATGAGTTGGCAATTGCTCAAAAAGAAGGAAAGCTCCATCGTAACTTCCAGGGTTACTCTACTCAGGCAGAGTGTGATCTTCTGGCTTTTGGAATATCCTCTATTGGCAAGGTGGATGATTGTTATTCACAAAACGTACGTACCTTAGATGAATACTATGCAACTTTAGATGCAGGGCATCTTCCAGTACTACGGGGTTTGCAGTTAGATCAAGATGATTTATTACGTCGTGAACTCATTGGTAAGTTAATGTGCCAATTTGTACTCAATACAGAAATTTTTTCTAAAGAGCACCAAATTGATTTCTTAAGCTATTTCAAGAGTGAGATAGAAGATCTTAAGACTCTAGAGGATGCAGGCCTTTTAGAGTGGCACGGTAATAGTATGCAAGTGCCTATTAAGGGACGATTGTTGGCAAGACGTGTAGCCATGACATTTGATCGACATCTCCAAGAGTCGCACGCAAAAGGAACTTACTCTAAGGTTCTTTAAACTTTTGAATTAGGGTAAATCCGCTGTTATTTGATCTAGATCAAAGAAGTAGGCAAACAGTGTTGCTTTTCAACCAATAATAAATTCTCTGTAGTGCTCAATTTGATTTACATCAAATTATCCGATCTGTATCAATTTGAAAATACTCCTATCAAGATTGATAACAGAAAGAGGATTCATCATGCGACTTAAATCACTAATAGCGGCAATGGCCGCAATAGCTTCCTTAGCGCCAATATTGGCATATGCGCAAGCTGCAGAAGAGAATCCATGGATGTTGCGTGTACGTGCAGTTGATCTACTTTGGCAAAATGGCCAAACCGATACCGTCTCCAGCGCAAATGTGAAGGCCAAAAATCAGCTGATCCCTGAGTTTGATATCTCTTACTTTTTCACTAAGAATATTGCAGCAGAATTGGTTTTAACTTGGCCACAGCAAGTAAATATTACGGCCGGCCCTGGAAATACGAATGTCGGTAAGATTTCTGCATTGCCACCATCGCTCTTAATTCAATATCACTTCACTGACTTGGGTGCTTTTAAGCCTTATATCGGTGCTGGTGTGAACTACACGATTTTCGGTAATCGTCAGAACTTCCCAGGCCTAGGCAATAGTGTTCAGGTCGATCAAAACAGCGTTGGTTTTGTAGCGCAAGTTGGGACTGACTATATGTTTGATAAAAACTGGGGTATGAATCTTGACCTTAAATACGCCACTATGAGTACCAATGTGACGACAGTGCAAGGCAATAATAATTTAGGTAAATTAACATTAAACCCGTTCATGCCTGCGGTAGGTGTGACTTATAAGTTCTAAGAATTCAGTTCTTGTTACTTGCGATAGAGCCCTTTAAGGGCTCTATTTTTTTGGCTATATACGGAAATATCCCCTCTTTTGTAGAAGTGGCGATAATGTCGCCATGGCTTTAATCGTACTTACTGATGCAAAACTGGCTTTCGGCCACGTAGACCTCCTTGCAAACACTGCTTTTTCACTAGAGTCTGGTGAACGCGTTGGCTTAATAGGCCGCAATGGCACTGGCAAATCTTCGCTCCTCAAGATCTTGGCTGGTATTGAAAAAATGGATGATGGGCTCTTGCAGTATCAGCAAGGCTTGCGAATCGCCTATGTTCCCCAAGAGCCTATCTTTGAAGCCGAAGAAACTGTATTTGATGCTGTCTCTAAGGGTGTATCTCAGGCCAAAGCACTACGTGAAGAATATGAGGCTCTTAGCGTGGGTGAGTGGGATGACGCCTCCCATCACCGCCTGGATGAAGTCCAATCTCAATTGGAGGCCTTAAGTGGTTGGAATTGGGAGCAACGCGTTAACGAAACACTGGATCGCCTCCATTTAGAGGGGGATCTCAAGATCAGTACTTTATCTGGTGGAACTAAAAAACGGGTAGCACTTGCCCGTGCCTTAGTGGAGATGCCCGATGTATTACTGCTTGATGAGCCAACCAACCATTTAGATTTAGATTCGATTGCCTGGCTAGAAGAGCTTTTAAAAGAATACCAAGGCTCCGTTATTTTGGTTACACATGATCGTGCCTTTTTGGATAATGTTTGTACACAAATTGTAGAGCTCGATCGCGGTATCTTGCGCACTTATCCTGGCAACTTTACTCAATATGAAGTGCTCAAAGATCAGGAGCTCAATGCAGAATCTTTAGCCAATGCTCGAGCTGATAAATTGTTGGCGCAAGAAGAGGTTTGGATTCGTAAAGGGGTTGAAGCACGTCGGACCAGAAGTGTTGCCCGAATCGCCCGTTTAGAAAATCTCCGCACCAGTCGTGCTGAGCGCAGAAATGCAATCGGCCAGGTTAAGTTAGCCGTCTCTGCTGGTGATCGTAGCGGTAAGATAGTGGCTGACCTACAGAATGTGAGCAAGGCATACGATAGGCCGATTGTGGAAGACTTTACGGCAACGATTTTGCGTGGAGATAAAGTAGGACTATTAGGACCCAATGGCTCAGGTAAGACCACCTTACTCAAGCTCATTTTAGGAACGATTGCACCAGACTCAGGTAGCGCAACTATGGGCACTCGCATCGAGGTAGCTTATTTTGATCAAATGCGTGAAGGCTTAGATCTTAATGCCTCGCTTGAAGATTACATAAGTCCCGGTAGTGAGTGGGTTGAGATCAATGGCAACAAGAAGCATGTCAAGAGCTATTTGAGTGACTTCTTATTTGCACCTGAGCGCACAAATTCTCCAGTGAGTACATTATCTGGTGGAGAGCGTAATCGATTGCTGCTAGCCCGTCTTTTTGCAAGGCCAGCAAATGTCTTGGTGTTGGACGAGCCAACGAATGATTTGGATATTGATACCTTAGATTTGTTAGAGCAGTTACTTCAAGATTACAAAGGTACGGTTTTCTTGGTTAGTCATGATCGTTATTTTTTAGATAATGTGGTAACTAGCATTATTGCCAATGAAGGTGATGGTTTTTGGCGCGAATACGAAGGGGGTTATGAGGATTGGAAGATTCAAAAAGCCCGCTCCGACAAGATTCGAGCTGCTAATGCCTCTGAAAAACTAGCCACTAAAGTAGAGGCGAAAGTGCCGCCCACGTCGCAGACCAAGCCAGAAGCAAAGACTGTAGAGAAAGGCGGGGTGCAAAAGCTCAACGGTAGGGAACGTCAAGAACTAGAGGGCTTGCCATTGCAAATTGAGGAACTCGAAACAGAGCAGGCCGATATAGGGATTGCAATGAGTAATCCAGATCTCTATAAGAATGAGCCTGAACTAGCTGCAAGCATGCAAGCCCGCTTAACAGACATTACTAGTTTGTTAGATCAAAAACTGCAACGCTGGGAGCTGCTCTTAAGCCGCTCTGAATCTTAATAGAGAGCGGTTAAAGTTCGCGTTGTAAGCGAGCGCGGAGTTGGGCGATTTCATCTAATAGGTCGAGTGCTAGCGCAACACCCGATACATTTAATTCAAGATCATGGGTGAGATGAGCTGCAGTCTTAGCTCGCTTGAGAGAGTCGCCACTAAAGCGCCAATCTTGGGGGGATGAGCCAACAGGGCTCAAGACCCCCTCGGAAACCCAGGACATAATGAGCTCTTGAGGTGTGCGAGAAGCGTGTGAGAGTTCCACAATGCTCATGTGTACTTCGTTCTCTACTACACTAGCTTCAATCCAAGTAGTTTTGATATTAGGCATAGCCATCATCCCTTCAAGTGAGATCTGGGGTTGAAATCAAAAGCCTTCTCGAAGTTCTGATAGGCCTCTTTTTGTGTATCTGTATTTGCGGGTGGCAGGACAATAGTCGGAACAACATAGAGATCGCCTGCTTCAGCACTTGGAATGCCTTTACCTTTGAGTCGCATCTTACGTCCCGCAATAGTAGCTGCTGGAATCTTTAATTCTAAAGTTGAGCCTGCTGGAGTAGGAACATTTACGGTAGTTCCTAATGCCGCCTCCCATGGTGCAAGCGGGATGTCGATGAAAATATCTTTTCCATCAATTCGGTAAATGGGATTTGGATGAAAATCAATTTCTAAATAAAGGTCACCGGCGGGGCCTTCGCCTATGCCAGGTCCACCTTGACCTGAAAGACGAAGGTTTTGTCCTGCTTTAATGCCTTTGGGAATACTGACATCTAACTTGCGCTCTTGAGTGCTAACGTGCCCAGTCGCATCTTGAGTTGGCATGTGCAAGGAAATCGTACGCTTGGCGCCGTTATAAGCATCGGCAAGATCGATCAAAATTTTAGCGTGATGATCTTGCCCTTTAAAGTTCATGCCTTGGCGAGATTGTCCACCTCTACCACCTTGACGATGTTTACCTCTACCAAAGAGCGATTCAAAGAATTCACTTTGATCACCTTCGTAGCCGCCACCATAGCCTGGATGACCGCCACCAAAACTACTATCAGCGTATTCAAATCCTTCATTCCAATTTGGTGGTGGAGTAAAGTCTTGACCGTTTTTCCAATTAGCACCAAAGCGGTCGTAAGCAGCGCGTTTTTCTGTATCTTTTAGGACGGCATAGGCCTCGCCAATTTCTTTGAATTGTTCTTCGGCACCAGCTTCTTTATTCACATCTGGATGATATTTGCGAGCCAGCTTGCGATAAGCCGCCTTAATTTCTGCCTCGCTAGCGCTTCGGGCAACGCCGAGTGCTTCGTAGTAATCCCTAAATTTCATAAGCCTGTATTAATCCTCATGTATTCATCATTACTGAGCTATTGATGAATTCTACATTCCAATTAGCTCATCACCCCAATTTGCCACGGGACGAACTCATAGTCTCCGAGCCCAAGAAGTTCACTTTTCGAAGACTCCCCAGAGGCGGTTCGCAGGAAAAGCTCAAATATGCGCTGTCCCATCTCTTGGACAGAGACAGTGCCATCTAAAATCTCCCCACAGTTGATATCCATATCCTCTGTAAGTCGCAGATACATGGGGGTATTTGTAGCTAGTTTGATGCAGGGAGCAGGCTTGGAGCCAAACATGGATCCGCGACCGGTAGTAAAGGCAATCAGATTTGCCCCGCCTGCAATTTGTCCTGTGGCTGAAACTGGATCAAAACCAGGTGTGTCCATAAAAACAAAGCCCTTAGCAGTGACCGGCTCGGCATATTTATAAACCTCCATGAGTGGCCCAGTACCACCTTTCATAGAAGAGCCCAGGGATTTCTCAAAGATATTAGCAAGTCCTCCAATTTGATTTCCGGGGCTCACTTGTCCGTTGATTTGCACATCTCTACCAACAGAATATTCGTCTTTCCACCAACGAATCCGTTTAATCAGCTTTTCGCCAATCGATTGGCTTGCTGCGCGGCGGGTGAGGGTGTGCTCGACGCCATAGATTTCTGGTGTTTCCGACAAAATACCAGTGCCACCATGACGTGACAATATATCAATGGCTGCCCCTAATGCGGGATTTGCGGTAATTGAGGAAAACCCATCCGATCCACCACATTGCAAACCCACACAAAGATGACTGGCAGATACTGTTTGTCGCTTAGCTTCATTTGCTGCTGGTAATAGTGCTTTGACTGCCTCGATACCTGCTTCAATGGTTTTGCGTGTGCCACCAGTCTCTTGCATGATGAAGGTATGCAAATTTGTACCAGCAGTTAAGTCTTCTTGCTCCATCAAGCCTTTTAATTGATTACGCTCACAGCCAAGACCAACGATGAGTGCTGCAGCAAGATTAGGGTGCCGGGCATAACCAGCCATCGTGCGACGAAGTAGCTCCATGGGCTCACCACTCATTTCCATGCCGCAGCCAATGTCATGGCTAAAAGCTACTACACCATCTACATTTGGAAAATCTTTTAATCTTTCCGGTGTAAACCAGTCAGCAATCTTATTTACTACCGTTGCAGAGCAATTGACAGTTGATAAAATTCCAATGAAGTTCCGGGTGCCAACCTTACCATTGGGCCTTAGATAACCTTGAAAGGTTGCCCGCTCTGAATCAGGCAACATTTGAGTGGGTTTAAATTCGCTAGCGTAAGCATAATCACGATCAAATTCTCGAAACTCGGTGTTATGACTGTGAACCATCGTACCGGCTTCGATATCGGTATTTGCAAAACCTACCGTAACGTTGTATTTCAGAATCGGCTCACCCTTAAGTATTTTCTTGGCTGCAATTTTGTAGCCTGCGGGAACTTGGCTGCGGCTCGTGAAATGCTCACTGGGTACTTCTGTACCAATTCCAATATCAATGCGAGCAACCACAATATTGTCGCTTGGGTGCAGGCGAATAATGGGCCCTGCTAATTTTTTTCCAGAAGTTTCAATCATGATCTTATTACGCTTTTTATAATTGGTTTATATCAAACCCAGAATTACCTTAAATTAACGACTCAGATCAAAAAATAGTACTTCTGCATTTATGCCATTAGTAATTTCTAAGGACGATTCATTTTCAATGAGCAGTGCATCTCCGCCAAGCAGTTTTTGACCATTCACCGTTAATGATCCGTGGATAAGATGAAGATAGGCTTTACGCTTTGGATCTAAATTAAATGTTTCTGTTTGTGAGCCATCAAATATACCTGCATACATCTTTGCATCCGCATGAATTTTTACGGCACCATCTTTACCCTCAGGCGATGCAATTAAGCAAAGTTTGCCTTTTTTATTAGAGGGCGGAATCGTCTTTTGCTCGTAACCAGGCTCAATCTCCAAAACATTGGGTTCGATCCAAATTTGCAATAAGTGGGTAGTTTGATCTTTAGCGTGATTAAATTCGCTATGAGCAACTCCAGTACCAGCACTCATGCGTTGTATATCGCCTGGTGGAATACCTTTGATATTGCCCATACTATCTTCATGAGCTAATTCACCTGTCAAGACATAGGTGACGATTTCCATATTGCGATGACTGTGCTTTCCAAATCCCATACCAGGCGCAATTTGGTCATCGTTGATTACCCGAAGGTTACCCCATCCCATAAATTTAGGGTCGTGGTATCCGGCAAAGGAAAAGGAATGAAAGCTTTTAAGCCAGCCATGGTCTGCATAGCCTCTATCTTGTGATTTTCGTAGTTCAAACATGTATTTCAGGCTTTTCTTCAGTAGAAAGACAATAAGCACATTATCATTGGATTTTGCTATTTTCGCAGATTGTTAGGGCATGGGAAGCTTTAAAGAGAACGTTCAAGAAACCTTTCTAGGTCTCTCTGAGAGTGCTCAGGAGAGGTGGAGAGACTTTACCCAGTTTTTGCAAGAGACCTGGCCAGTTTTGCTTTTGCTGCTGGTCATTCTCATGGCTTTTTGGTGGTATGCAGATCCGCCTCCGCCTCGGCATGTCTCCCTGGGGATAGGATCTCCTGGCAGCTCTAGTGAACTTCTTGGTAAGCGTTACGCCGAGTATTTTGCTAAAAAAGGCATTACCGTAGAGTTGGTTACTACAAAAGGCGCTCAAGAAAATATTGATCGCTTAGCAGATCGCAATGATTCTTTACAAGCTGCATTTGTTCAGGCAGGAGTTGTCCATACTTCAGGTATTTCTGGTATTCAATCTCTAGGCGCGATTGACTATGATCCTGTTTGGTTTTTCTATCGAGGCCCAGAGCTGAAAGAAAAAGATTTTCAGAGTGCTGATGCTAAGTACAAGTATTTTTCGAGTAAAAAAATCTCTATTGGCGTTCAGGGTAGTGGTAGTTATGCGCAGGCCACGAAAATTTTCAAACTTTCAGGAAACGAAGCTGGTCCAGGATTTCTGAATCTTCAAGAAGATCAGGCTGTTAAGGCTATTTTGAAGGGGGAGATTGATGGCATTTTTATTGTCGATAGTATTAACTCTCCCAATGTGCAAGCCTTATTGAATGATCCTAATTTATTTATCGTCACCTGGGCAAGGGCTGATGCTTACGTCAAACTCATTCCTTATTTACGCCTACTAGATGTACCTCAAGGCTCTTTCAATTTGAAACGTGATTTTCCTAGTAGTGACATGAAGATTCTTGCCACAACTACGAATCTTCTGATAGATGAACGAGTTCATCCAGCCATGCAGTATTTATTTTTGGAAGCGGCTAGGGAAATTAACGGTAAAGCCTCTTTCTTTTCTGCTCGAGGTGAGTTTCCATCATTTAAAAATACGATGCTTCCAGAGAGCCCAGTTGCTCTTCATTACGAGAAGAATAGTTATCCATTCTTAGTTGCCTACTTACCATTTTGGCTTGCAGAATTAGTCAATCGCTTGATATTTATTTTATTGCCATTCTTGATAATTTCATATCCATTGCTACAAGCATTGCCGGGCTATAGAACTAGGCGGATGCAAAACAAAATTAATCGTTTGTATTCAGATTTAAAGAGTTTTGAGCAAGACTTACTTACCAATTTTGACTTAAGCCAACGCGATGAGTATTTGAAGAAGCTGAATTTACTTGAGTATCAGGCTTTGAATATTAAAGTTTCTCGACGCCTAACTGGTGAATACTATGCCTTACGCACTAGCATTGACTATGTGCGGAATTGTTTAAATAGAAGCACTCAGCCCTATCAATTTGAAGAAGCACCAACCGATTATTAGCTGGTTTGATCATTTCATACTGAGAACGTCAAAAGCTGCTTTTAGTCTACGTGAGTAGGAATCAGAGACTGTTTTAATTTCTTCTGGAGTCCACTTTCTAAAGCCTTCCCCTGCTTTCATACCCGTCTTGCCTTCAGCCATCAGTTGCACTACCTTTGGAGGTAGGGCAGTGATGTTGGAGAGGGATGGATAAATCTCTTTAGCAGCATTAGCCATCCCATCCCATCCTGAAATTTCTTTTTGGGTCATTGGACCAACGGCCGCATAACGAAAGCCAAAGCTATACCTCACTGCATCATCAATATCTTGTGGAGTGGCAATACCTTCTTGCACAAGGGAAAGCGCCTCTCTCATGAGGGCATGCTGAATCCGATTGGCCAAAAATCCTGGAATATCTTTTTTAACCAGTACTGGCTTCTTGCTAATCGTCCTGTAGAGCCCGCAGGCTTGTTCAGCATATTTGAGCTCAGTCTTTTGCCCCATCACTATTTCAACTAAAGGAACTACTTCTGCAGGCATGAAGTAGTGAGCACCCATCATGCGATCTGCTGACTTGAGTCCCTCAGCAATTTTGCTAATCGGAAAACCAGAGCTATTGCTGCCAATAGGAATATTTCCCGGAACTACTTGATCGAGGTATTGAAATATCTTTTGTTTGAGTTCCAAGTTTTCTGCCACGGTTTCAATAACCCAACAGCACTGATTCCAGTCTTGCCAATCTTCTAATGTACCAATCAATTGCTGCTGCTTAATATCAGAATCAGACTTACTTGAATTGACTCCCATCATCCCAATTTTCTTTGCAAGAGCGATGGCCTTATTCAAGCAGGCATCAGCCTTTTCTCTACTTCTACCCAGAATGATGACTGGAATATCTTGAGCAATAAAGCCTGCTGCAATCCCAGCCCCCATAATCCCAGTTCCAATAACAGCTACAGATTTCATATATATAAACCTATCTTAAGGAGTTGAATAATGCCATTATTAAAATCTTAGAAACGCCAGAGATGAAAGACCGCTTTCAGAAGGCGGGTGTTCAAATTGCCCCTATGAATACTCAGCAGTTCTCTGACTTATATTTCTCAGATATTGCCCGGTGGAAGGTCGTCATTGAGAAAGCAAAGATTAAGCTAGA
>CANHLB010000013.1 GCA_947461335.1 Burkholderiaceae bacterium
AAGAAAGTATTCAAATTCATGAGTGAACGTCTCCCCCACATCTTAGTTTCTAATGATGATGGTTATCTTGCTCCTGGCTTACTGGCTTTGGTCAATGCTGTGCGACCTTTAGGCCGTATCACGGTCATTGCGCCTGAGCAAAACCATAGCGGAGCCTCTAATTCTTTAACTCTGTCTAGGCCGCTCTCGATTCACCGCGTAGCTGGTGGTGAGCGTGATGGATTCTTTTTCATCAACGGTACGCCAACTGACTGTGTACACGTAGCGATGACCGGCTTTCTAGATGAGAAGCCTGATCTTGTCATCTCTGGTATTAACCAAGGTGAGAACATGGGTGAAGATGTCCTGTATTCAGGGACCGTAGCCGCAGCGATCGAAGGAGTGATGTTTGGTGTTCCTGGTATTGCTTTTTCTCAAATTGATCGTGGCTGGAATCGAATTGAGGATGCTGCTAAAGCGGCGCATGATGTGGTAGCACAAATGTTAGTTTCAGCGCTTGCCAGAACTGAAGGTACAGCGACACTACTCAACGTCAATATTCCGAATCGTCCCTATGCAGATCTCTATCGCTGGCGTGTTACGCGACTGGGTAATCGACATCACTCGCAACCAGTGGTAGTACAAGATAGCCCACGCGGTGACAAGATTTATTGGATTGGTGCTGCAGGAGACGTTAAAGAAGGCTCTGAGGGTACAGATTTTCATGCAATAAATGATGGCTGTATATCTATTACCCCAATGCAGCTAGATTTGAGTCATCATGCTCGTATAGCAGCGATGCGCTCTCATGGTTGGGATCGCGGTTGAAGGCTCCGACAGAACGATTCGCTGCCTATCGACAAGCATTAGCAGCTAAAGTACATGCCGGTGGCGTAAAGCATGGCAAGACCTTAGAAGCAATTGCCACAGTCCCGCGGCATGCATTTATTGATGCTGGATTACATGCGCAAGCCTATGAAGATACTGCGCTTCCCATTGGACAAGAGCAAACCATCTCTAAGCCATCAGTTGTTGCTCGAATGATTGAGTTACTTCATAAGCCGAGACACAAACTAGGTAAGGTATTGGAGATTGGTACTGGCTGTGGTTATCAGGCAGCGGTTCTCAGTCTTCTGGCCGACGAGGTCTATTCCATAGAGCGTATACGGTCCTTGCATGATATGGCTAGAGCTAAGCTTCGTCCGTTTCGCATCAATAATTTACGTCTGATCTATGGTGATGGTATTTTGGGTTTACCCCAAGCAGCCCCTTTTGATGGGATCATCCTTGCTGCTGCTGGTTTGGGAATTCCAGATGCCTTATTGGATCAATTGGCCATTGGTGGTCGTTTGGTTGCCCCAGTTGCTAAAAACGAAAAAGAGCAGCAGCTCATTATGGTTGAAAGAATGAGCTCCCAGCGCTATCAAAGAACTGTACTGGACGAGGTCTTTTTTGTCCCCTTACAATCAGGGGTAGTATGAGACTCATTACAAATTCAATATCGAATATGACCAAAAGCTCTAATGGCCTTCTGATTGCGCTCATGTCCGCATCCTTGATGCTGACGGTCGGTTGCTCTACGCCCAGAACAAAACCCGCTAGCGTAATTGATCGCAGCGGCACTCCTATTGAGACAACTCCTCCTGGCTATTATCGTGTGAAGAAGGGCGATACCTTAGCGCGAATTGCTTTGGATCATGGTCAGGGGCCCCGCGATGTAGCGCAATGGAATATCGCTGCTAATCCCGGCTTTAATCCCAATGTTATCGAAGTGGGCGACTTAATTTTAATTAAGCCACCAGTGGGCACAAAACCTGTAAGAACGGCAGAGAAAAAAATATCACCTGAAAAAGCAGATACTCCAGCAGCAGAATCTCCAAAACCAGAAGTGGTTGCAGAGCCGGGTATTCGTTTGTCTTGGCCTGCAAAAGGTAAAGTCACTGCTGAATTTAGCGAAAGCAATAAAGGGATCGATATCGCTGGTAAGGTTGGCGAGCCTGTGCTTGCAGCCTCTGATGGCAAAGTGGTTTATGCAGGCAATAGTTTGCGTGGCTACGGTAACTTAGTGATTGTCAAGCATGACAATACTTACCTCACGGCTTATGCACATAACAGCAAGCTCTTGGTGAAAGAAGGTGATGCTGTTCGTAAAGGGCAAAAGATTGCCGAGATGGGTGATACCGATACTAATTCTGCCAAACTCCATTTTGAATTACGTGTCAACGGTAAGCCAGTCAATCCAACGCCGTATCTGCAGTAATGGTTCGGCAAGATCGTATGGCCACAGTTCTTGTCTTTGATATCGAAACCATCCCCGATATTGCTGGATTACGTCGTCTAGAAGACTATCCAGACTCTATGAGTGATGCCCAAGTTGCTGCTCAGGCAATGGCTGATAGAGCCGCTAAAACAGGTAGCGAATTTTTGCCTCTTTATTTGCAGAAGATTATTGCCATTTCTTGTGTGATTCGCAGAAGCACTAAAGAAGGTGCGCCACAAATTAAGGTAGGAACTCTTGGCACTCCACAGGATGATGAGAAGGTATTGATTCAGGCCTTCTTTGATTTAATAGAGAAGTACACCCCGCAATTGGTTTCTTGGAATGGCAGTGGGTTTGATCTACCGGTTCTGCATTACCGTGCACTGGCTAATCACATTGCTGCACCACGCTATTGGGAAATGGGCGAGAGCCAAGAAGCAGATAGCCGCGACTTCAAGTGGAACAACTACATCAGCCGTTATCACATGCGCCATCTTGATATGATGGATCTCTTAGCCAAGTTCAATGGCAGGGCAAATGCCCCTTTAGATGGTTTAGCAAAGCTCTGTGGTTTTCCTGGCAAGATGGGTATGGATGGCAGTCAAGTATGGCCTGCCTATCAAGACGGCAAGATTGATGATATTCGTCGCTATTGTGAAACGGATGTGGTGAATACTTATCTCATGTATTGTCGTTTTCAATTACTGCGTGGCGGTTTCTCGTTAGCCGAATACCAAGAAGAGATTGCATTTGTAAAAGCCTATTTAGAGAAAGAGGCTAAAGAGCCTAATGGAGGCCAGTGGCAAGAATATCTCCAAGGTTTCGCATCTGATGCGTAGAGGTGATAAGCCAGTCAATATTGAAGTGACTGAGCCAGTAAAAGTTGAAGCTCTCGATTTAGATGCCCAAGGCATCGCCCGTTTAGCACCCAACGAAGAAGAGCTTGCCCAAGGACAAAGCGGTAAAGTGATTTTCATCAAGGGTGCACTGCCTACCGAGTTAGTGACTTACACCATTACTAGCGATAAAGCCCGTTTTAGCAAAGCCAAAGTACGCGATATCCTCAAGCCCGCCGTATTTAGAGCGGAGCCGAAGTGCGCAGTCTTTGGCGTTTGCGGTGGCTGCACCATGCAACATCTCGATTTTCGTGCACAAATTGCGATGAAGCAACGGGTGCTCGAAGATGATTTACAACATATTGCTAAGACACAACCAGAAGAAATATTGCGTCCTATGGGTGGCCCCGTATGGGAGTACCGTCAGCGTGCGCGCCTAAGTGTAGTAAACCGCTCAATTAAAAAAGGGACAGTACTCATTGGTTTTCATGAGGGCAAGAGTGGCTATGTAGCAGACATGCTTGCCTGCGAGATTTTGCCAAAGCATGTCTCTGATCTATTGCCGCAGATGCGTAAATTGGTGATGGGTTTATCGATCGTGGATCGTATGCCGCAAATTGAAATCGCAATTGGAGAACCGGAAGACCCCAATTCTGATGACCCTAAGAAAAATAAACCTGTCACTGCGCTAGTATTTCGCAATCTATTGCCCTTAAGCTCTGCGGATGAAGATTTGCTACGAGCATTTGCAGATTTACATCAGGTCTGGATATGGCTACAACCCAAAGGTATAGAGACCGTAGCCCCGTTTTATCCAGAGACTGGCATGCTTTGCTACCGCCTGCCCGAATTTGAAATAGAGATGCCATTTAGGCCGGCAGACTTTACCCAAGTCAACCACATGATGAATCGTGCCCTAGTGAGTAGGGCGATTCGTTTGCTAGAGGTGAAGGTAAGCGACCGTGTGCTAGATCTCTTTTGTGGCCTTGGTAATTTCACCTTACCACTCGCCAGAAAAGCAAAACACGTATTGGGCATTGAGGGCCTAGAAACCTTAACAAATCGTGCAAAAGAAAATGCAGTGCATAACGGGCTGGTAGATAAAGTCAATTTCATGAAAAGTGATTTATTTGAAGTCACTACAGAAACGATTGCCTCTTGGGGTAAAGCAGAGCGTTGGCTGATGGATCCGCCGCGTGAAGGTGCAATGGAAATCTGCAAAGCACTTGCAGAACTACATACTCAGAAAAGTGATTTACTTCCACAGCGCATTGTGTATGTCTCCTGCAATCCCAAAACATTATCCAGAGATGTAGAAATCTTATGTCGTCATGCCGGCTATACGCTCAGTAGTGCAGGGATTGTCAATATGTTCCCGCATACCTCTCATGTGGAATCAATGGCCGTCTTTGATCGACAAAAAGTCCTTTAAATCCCTGATTTAGTGCATCACGCATTTATGCGGTGCAATAGACTGATCCACTTGTCTTATAGAAGAGTAGATTGAAGGTGTGCAGTTGAGGTATATCTGCTAACCATTTCATCAAGCACAGGGAATGTCATGAAAGCCTCGGATAGTTTTGTAATCATATTAATTTTGATTGCACTGTCTTATGCGATAAGCATGTTTGTAGCTAACTAAACGTTTAGCAACAAAAGAGAACAGAGAGTTAAGAAAAAGGCGCCCGCAGGCGCCTTAAGAGGACAGCACACTAAAAGTTCTTAAACTTTATTAATCCTTATTGCCACCAACAATACCTAACAGTGCAAGTAAATTGGTAAATACGTTGTATACATCTAAGTAGATAGCCAGAGTAGCCATGATGTAGTTAGTCTCACCGCCATTGATGACGCGTTGTACATCAACCAAGATAAAGGCAGAGAAGATGGCGATGGCTAGAACCATCACAGTCAGCATCAACGCAGGTAACTGCAACCAGATGTTTGCCAGTGAGGCTACGATCAAGAGCAGCACACCAACCATGAGCCATTTGCCCATTCCCGAAAAATCACTTTTGCTTACAGTAGCAATGGTTGCCATCGTAGCGAAGATCGCTGCCGTGCCACCAAAAGACAGCATGATGAGAGTTGCACCGTTACTGTAGCTATTGAGAGTAAAGCCAATCAAGCGGGACATCATGATGCCCATGAAGAAGGTAAAGCCCAGCAAAAGTAGAACGCCTATACCGGTGTCTTTATTCTTTTCAATTGCCCAGAAGAAACCAAAGGCAACTGCCATGAAGACGATGAAACCAATGAATGGACTTTCAGCAAATAAGCTAAAACCCATCGCAACCCCGAGCCAGGCACCAATCACAGTAGGAACCATGGAGAGCGCCAAAAGGGCATAGGTATTACGCAGCACGCGGTTGCGTACCTGAACATTGCTAATTGAGCCGGTTTGGCCAAAGCCGTAAGAGTTAAGATCACTCATATTGACTCCTTCTTTAATAGTTATTACATGAGCCCACGAAGGGCTGTTGATAGTAAGTATAGACAAAACAGCAAAATTTCAAGTCCCTTGATAAAAGACCTACAAATTAAAGGCTTATGCCCTGTAAATTCAATGGCTTAGCCCTACTTGCATAGGGGTAAATACGGTCAGGCAATGTATAATTCGGGGGTCGTTGGAGTAGGGTGGCTCATTTAACCCTCCCCAACCAAATATCTTTGAATTCACTATTGGAGTATTGCATGGCAATTGAACGCACCCTTTCTATTATCAAACCTGATGCTGTCGCTAAAAACGTCATCGGCAAAATCTATGACCGTTTTGAATCCGCTGGTTTGAAGATCGTTGCTTCCAGAATGGCCCACCTTTCACAAGTTGAAGCTGAGCAGTTTTATGGTGTTCACAAAGACCGTCCTTTCTTCAAAGATTTAGTGAAATTCATGATTTCTGGCCCAGTAATGATTCAAGTATTGCAAGGCGAAGGCGCAATTGCGAAGAACCGTGATTTGATGGGCGCTACAGATCCTAAGAAGGCAGACAAAGGCACCATCCGTGCTGACTTTGCTGACAGTATTGATGCAAATGCTGTGCATGGTTCTGATGCTCCTGAAACTGCTGCCGTGGAAGTTGCTTTTTTCTTCCCGGGCATGAATGTTTTCAATCGTTAATCAGCAACTTATTTATTTATAAGTAGGCGCATTGACCTCCCCGCGCGTAAATCTCTTAGATTTTGACGCTGACCAAATGGCGGCGTATGTCGCGGGGTTGAATGAAAAGCCCTTTAGGGCCAAGCAGCTCATGCAATGGATACACCAGCGTGGCGTATCTGATATTAATGATATGAGTGATTTAGCAAAAAGCTTCAGGGCGACCTTGCTAGATAAAGCAGAAGTACTTTCTTTGCCGATTATTAAAGACGAGCACGCCTCAGACGGTACCCGCAAGTGGTTGCTGGACGTGGGTGCTGGCAATGCCGTCGAGTCTGTTTTTATTCCTGAAGATGATCGTGGCACTTTGTGTATCTCCTCCCAAGCGGGGTGCGCAGTCAACTGCCGTTTTTGCTCCACAGGACGTCAAGGATTCTCACGCAATCTCGCCTCCGGTGAAATCATCGGGCAACTGTGGTTTGCAGAGCATCTCTTGCGCAGTGATCCAGAAGCGATTCGCAGAATTGAAAAATATCCAACTCCAGGCTGGGAACACACAGGTCGAGTGGTCTCCAATGTAGTGATGATGGGTATGGGTGAACCATTACTCAACTATGACAATGTGGTGTCTGCTTTGCGTTTAATGCTTGACGATAGAGCTTATGGTTTATCACGTCGTCGTGTTACTGTTTCTACATCTGGTGTTGTACCTATGATCGATCGCTTGGCGCAAGATTGCCCAGTAGCGCTAGCAGTTTCTTTGCATGCGCCAAATGACGCATTGCGCGATCAATTAGTACCACTGAATCAAAAATATCCCTTACGTGAATTACTCGCTGCATGTGAGCGTTACTTGCCATTTGCACCGAGGGATTTCTTGACCTTTGAATACTGCATGCTCGATGGTGTCAATGACTCAGATATTCAGGCAAAAGAACTAGTGCGTTTGCTTAGGAATATAAAGTGCAAAATCAACCTCATTCCATTTAATCCATTTCCAGAATCAGGCTTAAAGCGCTCATCAGACCAGCGTATCCATGCTTTTGCGAGCGTTCTTTTAGATGCAGGCATGGTAGCTACGGTGCGCAAGACCCGCGGTGATGATATTGCTGCAGCATGCGGACAGTTGGCAGGGGATGTTGTAGATCGCACCCGCGTTCGTGAACGTGATGTCCATAGTGCCGAGATTGAAATTACTGAAGTCGAATCTAATGAGCAGCCAATAGAGTGGCTGAAAAAGTTAAATTAAATATAAGATCCATATGAGCTCTAACCAATCCTCCTCATCAAAGTCTTCGAAATTACCTTTGGGACCATCGCCTAAGCGCGCTACACGTCAAGCAACGGTTGCTTGGAAAACCAACATCATTACCGTGGGCGGCGATGCGCCTGTGCGTGTTCAGTCAATGACTAATACCGATACTGCAGATGCAGTAGGTACAGCAATCCAAATAAAAGAGTTGGCGCGAGCTGGTTCAGAGATGGTCCGCATTACTGTTAATACACCAGAGGCCGCTGCAGCAGTACCTTACATCCGTGAACAGCTAGACAAGATGGATATCTTGGTCCCCCTAATTGGCGACTTTCATTACAACGGCCACACCTTATTAAATGATTTCCCGGAATGCGCTAAAGCGCTTTCTAAATATCGTATTAACCCAGGTAATGTGGGTAAGGGCGCCAAGCGCGATCCGCAGTTTGCACAAATGATTGAAGCAGCCTGCAAATATGACAAGCCGATTCGCATTGGTGTGAATTGGGGTAGCTTAGATCAAGAGCTCTTAGCATCGATTATGGATAGCAATGCTGCTTTGGCTGAGCCGAAGACTGCACAAGAGGTCATGATCGAGGCTTTGATTCAGTCTGCATTGCAATCTGCAGAAAAAGCTGTGGAGTTAGGTATGAACCCTAATCAAATTTTGTTGTCATGCAAAGTGAGCAATGTACAAGACTTAGTAGCTGTCTATCGAGATCTTTCAAACCGCTCTGATTACCCACTTCATTTGGGTTTAACCGAAGCAGGCATGGGTAGCAAAGGTATTGTCTCTTCTACTGCGGCAATGGGCATTCTGTTGCAAGAAGGCATTGGCGATACGATTCGGGTTTCTTTAACGCCTGACCCAGGTGCACCCCGTGAGAATGAAGTCATTGTCGCTCAGGAAATTTTGCAAACCATGGGATTACGCAACTTCACTCCAATGGTGATTGCATGCCCTGGCTGTGGCAGAACCACTAGCACCACTTTCCAAGAATTAGCTGCTGATATCCAGTCCTACTTGCGTCAACAGATGCCGGTGTGGAAGAAAACCCACCCTGGCGTTGAGAATATGAATGTGGCTGTAATGGGCTGTATTGTGAATGGCCCAGGTGAGAGTAAGCACGCTAATATTGGTATCTCATTACCGGGGACAGGTGAAACACCAGCAGCTCCAGTATTTGTGGATGGCGTTAAAGTGAAAACCCTGCGGGGTGAGAAAATCGCACAAGAGTTTCAGGTCATCGTTGAGGACTATGTAAGACAGAATTACGCAGCCAAAGCTTAATTAAGTGAATTAGTAAAACAAAAATAAAAATGACTGATCAAAACAAAGACCAAAAAGCGCAAGCGCCTAAAACCCAGAGGATCAATGGGGTACGTGGCATGAATGACTTGCTGCCAGCCGATGCTGCGCAATGGGCTCACCTTGATCATGTCCTGCGGGATTTAACTCGTGCTTATGGCTATGAATTCTTGAGAACCCCCATTGTGGAAGCAACTGCAGTCTTTCAACGGGGTATTGGTGAAGTGACTGATATTGTTGAAAAAGAAATGTATTCCTTTGAGGATCGTTTAAATGGTGAGCAGCTGACTTTACGCCCAGAGGGTACTGCTGCATTAGTACGATCGGTGATTGAAAACAATCTGCTCTACGAAGGGCCTAAGCGTCTTTGGTATACCGGCCCGATGTTTCGTCATGAGCGTCCACAGCGCGGGCGTTATCGTCAGTTCCATCAGTTTGGGGTTGAAGCGCTTGGCTTTGCTGGCCCTGATATTGATGCTGAAATCATTCTCATGGGTCAGCGCCTCTGGGATGAACTTGGCCTTAAGGGAGTCCGCCTTGAAATTAACTCCTTAGGGCAGGCAGATGAGCGTGCAAAACATCGTGCTGCCTTAGTCAATTACTTTGAGAAAAACAAAGTGCAACTTGATGAAGACTCTGAGCGTCGCTTATTAAGTAATCCTTTGCGCATCCTTGATTCTAAAAATCCAGAGATGCAAACCTTGATTGAAGGTGCGCCAAAATTATTGGATTTCTTGGGCGAGGAGTCCCTTACGCACTTCAATGCAGTCCAAGCTTTACTTAAGGCAAATAATATTCCTTGCAAGATTAATCCACGCTTAGTGCGTGGCTTGGATTATTACAACCTCACAGTATTTGAATGGGTAACCGATGAACTCGGTGCGCAGGGCACTATAGCCGGCGGTGGTCGCTATGATCCATTGATTGAGCGTATGGGCGGTAAAGCAGCGCCAGCTTGTGGATGGGCGATGGGAATGGAACGTGTTCTAGAGTTGATGAGCGTTTCTGGATCATTGCCAGAAGCACAGACCCAGTGCGATATCTTTGTATTGCATCAAGGCGGCGAGACATTAACGGCTGCAATGATCATTGCTGAGCGTTTACGGAGCGCTGGTATCGACGTTATTTTGTTCTGTCCTCCCGATGGCCAATCAGCCAGCTTTAAGTCCCAAATGAAGAAAGCCGATGCCAGTGGGGCAGCTTTTGCAGTCATTATTGGCCCAGATGAACTTGCCAAGAATGAGGCCCAGATCAAAGACTTACGAGCTAGTGGCGAACAAAAGGCCGTTCCTTTGGATGGGGTACTAGAAGCTGTAATTAACGCCTTGGTAGGCGCCTCCGAATAGAATGGGTCTATTCATTCCATTTATCAGCAATAAACCATTTATTAATTAGCTTGGATTCACATGCCTTTAGATCTAGAAGAACAAGAACAGTTAGACCAATTTAAAGCGTTTTGGCAGAAATATCGCAATCTCATTACTGGGGTTCTGACAGTCGCTCTGTTTGCATATGCTGCATACAGTGGCTATCAGTGGTGGCGCAATAGCCAAGCTCTCGAGGCATCTAAGCTTTATGAAACAATGGTGACTGCCATTGCCAAGGGCGATAAAGAACAGATCTTGCGCGCTAGCGATGATTTGCAAAAAGACTTTGCGCGCACACCATATGCTGCTATGTCTAGTTTAGTTGCCGCTAAAATTTCTGCTGATGCTGGGGATAATGCTAAGGCACTAGACTATTTGCGCTGGACTGCAAAAAATGCATCCAATGATGGCTATATCGCTATAGCAAAATTACGCTTGATTAGTCAATTGATTGAGCAGGGTAGTGAAAAAGATTTTGCCGAAGCTGATCAAATACTAAAAGAAGCTCCGATATCTGGCTTTGAAGCTTTATGGTTAGAGCGTCGTGGTGATTGGTATTTGGCGCAGAAGAAAAACGCTGAAGCAAAAAAAAGCTACGAAGAGGCCTGGAAAAAACTCAATCAATCTAAAGAGTTTCCTGAGGAGGCCCGCCGTCTCTTGAAAGTGAAATTAGATGCCGTCGGAGGAGTCGCTCAGTGATGACTTTAGGGATGAATGTAAGCAGGCACATAACCAGAGTTGCTAGCACTACTATCTTGCTTAGTTTAGTTGTCACAGCATTAGTTGCTTGCTCTGGTAACTCACGGGTACGAAAGCCTGCAGAGCTTACCCCTGTTGCTAATCAGTTTGATATGCAGCCGGTATGGACAACGAACGTTGGCTCTTCAGAGTCTTTTAACTTTCATCCAGTGGTTGCCGGTGATATGGTTTATGCAGCTTCACATCGTGGCAATTTAGCGAAGATTGATTTGGCTACTGGCAATAAGATTTGGGAGGTTTCTGTACCAGAGCGCCTAGCGATTGGACCCGGTTCAGATGGTCGTACAACGGTTGCTGTGAGTACCAAAGGCACAGTGTTTGCTTATGATGATTCTGGTAAGTCCATCTGGAAGGTCAGTGTTGGAAGCGAAGTATTAAGTGAGCCAATCGTTGCCGGCGGTATTGTGATCGTCCGTGCGCTAGATAATCGTTTTATTGGCTTAGATGCGCAAACTGGTACGCGTAAATGGGTTTATCAGCGCCAACAATCCGCTTTGTCATTGCGAGTGGGTTACGGTATGCTCGCCATTAACAACGAAGTAATTGTGACGGGCTTTGCTGGTGGACGCTTTGGCATGATTGCTATTGCAAACGGTGGATTGGTTTGGGAAACTCCTGTGTCATTCCCGAAAGGGTTCTCAGAAATTGAGCGTTTGAATGACGTGACTGCTAAACCTAGTATGGAAGGCGACATCATTTGCGCAGTTTCTTATCAAGGCCGAATTGGTTGCGGCCAAGCGCGTACAGGTAATTTGATCTGGTTTAAGGATTACTCGAGCTACACAGGCACTTCGCAAAGCTCCGATATGGTTTTCTCAGCCAATGAGAAATCCTATGTGACGGCCTTTGCCACTAAAGATGGAACTCAAGTATGGGAGAACACTCAGCTCACATACCGTGATTTAGGTGAGTCATTAGCAGTTGGAAGAGTATTGCTTATGGGTGATGCTCAGGGTTATATTCATGCATTCTCACAGGCGAATGGCGAAATGGTTGCGCGCATTCGCCATGATAGTAGTCCAATCTCCGCCGCGCCAGTTGCGGTTGGCGGCCTCATCTTGGTTCAATCCCAGGGTGGAAAAATAACGGCGTACAGTCCAAAATGAATCCAGTTATCACTATCGTCGGCCGTCCTAATGTAGGAAAGTCGACACTCTTTAATCGCCTGACGCGTTCACGCGATGCATTAGTGGCTGATTTTTCAGGCTTAACAAGAGATCGTCACTATGGCAAAGGCCGCATTGGTGATCGCGCATTTATTTGCGTTGATACCGGTGGCTTTGAGCCGGTTGCTAAAACTGGCATCGTTGCTGAAATGGCTAAACAAACGAAGCAGGCTGTAGCAGAGTCTGACATTGTCATTTTCTTGGTCGATGGGCGCTTGGGTATGGCACCACAAGATCGTGTGATTGCTGATTTTTTACGCAAGACTGGACGCCCAACCATTCTGGCCGTCAATAAAACGGAAGGCATGCAGTCAGGCATTGTGACTGCTGATTTTCATGAGCTTGGTTTAGGTGAGCCATTCCCTATTTCTTCTGCACATGGCGATGGTGTGCGTGGTCTGATCGACGATGCCTTAGATTCACTGGGTATTGCAGAACCAGATGAAGAAGAAATAGCAAACGACCCAAACCGTCCAATGAAGATCGCGGTAGTAGGTCGCCCTAACGTGGGTAAATCTACTCTGATTAATAAATTGATTGGTGAAGAGCGGGTGATTGCCTTCGATATGCCTGGAACTACACGTGATGCAATCGAAGTCCCCTTTGAGCGCAACGGCAAGCCCTATATCTTGGTTGATACCGCAGGCTTGCGCCGTCGCGGTAAAGTTTTTGAGGCCATCGAGAAATTCTCGGTCGTCAAAACATTACAAGCCATTGCTGATTGCAACGTAGTGATCTTAATGCTCGATGCTCAGCAAGATATTTCTGAGCAAGATGCGCATATTGCAGGATTTATTGTTGAAGCTGGTCGGGCGCTAGTGGTTGCTGTAAATAAGTGGGATGGCATTGACTCTTACGTTAAAGAGCGTGCGCGTCTGGAAATTGCACAAAAACTCCGTTTCTTAGATTTTGCAAATGTTCACCCAATCTCCGCAAAAAAAGGTACTGGGCTCAAAGAGTTATTTAAAGATGTGGATGCAGCTTATGCAGCTGCCATGGCCAAATTACCAACTCCACGCTTAACCCGTATCTTGCAAGAGGCTATCGAGCATCAACAGCCAAAACGAGTTGGCATGGGGCGTCCAAAATTGCGTTATGCGCACCAAGGGGGCATGAACCCTCCGATTGTGGTGATTCATGGAACATCATTAAGTGGCGTAACGGATAGCTATAAGCGTTACTTAGAAGGCCGCTTTAGGGATGTATTCAAGCTACGCGGCACCCCTTTGCGGATCCAGATGAACACCGCCAAAAACCCCTATGTGGATGAGGATAAGGGAAAAAAAGGTAAAAAGCGGTGATTTTGGGCTTGATTTTTTTATAATTGGGCTCAATATAGATAGTTCGCTCAGCAGTATTCTTCAAAGTTCTATTTAATTAAAAAAGCAAGACTCCCTAACAACAAAACAAATAAGGAGCAGTATGAATAACAACAAAATTCAACTACTTCAGGATCCGTTTCTCAATGCCTTACGCAAAGAGCATATTCCTGTATCGATCTATCTCGTTAATGGTATTAAGTTACAAGGCAATATTGAATCCTTTGATCAATATGTCGTCCTACTTCGCAATACAGTGACGCAGATGGTTTACAAACATGCAATCTCCACGATTGTTCCAGCCCGTGCGATTGACTTTCGTATAGAAGAAGGCGCCCCTGTATAAAACTGGAGTAGATGCGGCGCGCGCAGTCCTAGTTGGTGTTGATACAGGGCGCGAAGATTTTGCAGATAGCATGGCAGAACTCAGTCTTTTAGCTGATAGTGCCGGATCTATACCCACAACTAGTGTTATTGCCCGCAAAGGCAAAATCGATCCCGCTTTATTTATTGGCTCTGGTAAAGCAAATGAGCTCAAGCGTGTGATGGAAGAGCAAGATGCTGAGCTGGCCATTTTTAATCATCCACTCTCTCCAACTCAGCAGCGCAATTTAGAACGTCATCTTGGGCGCCATGTGATGGACCGTACGGGTTTGATTTTGGATATCTTTAGCCAAAGGGCGCAGAGCCACATTGGTAAAACACAAGTCGAGCTAGCGCAAGTGCGTTATCGCATGTCTCGTTTAGTACGAGCATGGAGTCACTTAGAGCGTCAGCGGGGTGGTATTGGTGTACGTGGTGGTCCTGGTGAAACTCAGATGGAGTTAGATCGCCGCATGTTGGCAACTAAGGCTAAGCGTTTAGAAAGCGAACTTGAAAAACTCCAGCGCCAGCAACGTACTCAGAGAAGGGCTCGTCAGCGTAAAGATATTTTCTCGGTTTCTTTGGTTGGATACACCAACGCCGGTAAATCCACATTATTTAATGCCCTAACCAAAGCAGGGACTTACGCCGCTGATCAGCTCTTTGCCACTTTAGATACCACCTCTAGAAAAGTGCATTTAGAGGGTATTGGGACAATAGTGGTTTCAGATACCGTGGGATTTATTCGGGATTTGCCTCACCAGCTAGTCGAAGCTTTTAGGGCCACTTTGGATGAAACCATCCATGCGGACCTGATTTTGCATGTCATTGATGCCTGTAGCCCAGTAGCTCGGGAGCAAAAGGCCGAAGTGGAGGCGGTTCTAGAGGAAATTGGAGCAGAAAACATCCCTCGGATAGAGGTGATGAATAAGATCGACCAAATGCCCCAAACCTTTCACCGTGGTGCTGTTTTAGAGCGGGATAACCAAGGTTTCCCCAGCCAGGTTTACCTGTCTGCCAAGACGGGCTTGGGCCTAGATTTGCTCCGTACCGCCTTGGCTGAATGCTCGCAAATGACTGATAGAATAAGGGTCGAACACAACCGTGCCAAGAAACAATTGGCCCCGGACGAGTTTTTAGAACCCTTACCCGAACGACCAGAAACTTCTGAATTTAATCCGATTTCAAACCGAAGCTATTTTTCTAATGATGCGTAAATTTCTCGACCTCTTCTCGGTCAATGATCCAGGCTGGGGCAATAGCCACAACAACGGATCCAAAGATGCCAAAGATGGGCAGGGAGGCGATCAAGCTCCAAAAGCAGATCCTGATAGTAATCAGCCTGTAGAAGCTCAGCCAAAAAATCCCCCAACGAATTCACCAACAAAGCCAGGCGGCCCGCCAGATTTGGATGAGCTCTGGCGCGATTTCAATGAAAGGATTGCTAGTATCTTCGGTGGAAAGAAAAAGCCAGGTGGTTCACCCAATCAGTCAGCTAATAAACCCAATAGCACTGATATTCCTCCGCCATCTCAGCGCGGTGGTGGTAGTGGTGGCAGTGGTGGAAATGGTGGCATGAGTGCACCAAACTTCAATTTCACTAATCCATTTAGCTCTAAAGCTAGCATTTTGATTAGTGCGGGAGCCGTTTTCTTTATTTGGATATGTAGTGGCTTTTTTATTATTCAAGAAGGTCAAGCGGGCGTGGTTCTGACTTTCGGGAAATACGATTACACCGCTAAGCCTGGTATTAACTGGCGCATGCCTTGGCCGGTTCAGTCTGATGAGACAGTCAATTTATCGGGTGTTCGCTCTGTTGAAGTGGGTAGACCAATCTTAATTAAGGCGACTAACCAAAAAGATTCTTCGATGCTCACTGAAGACGAAAATATTATTGATGTGCGTTTTGCTGTGCAATACCGTCTAAAAGATCCAACAGATTATTTGTTTAATAATCGTGATCCAGATGCTGCAGTCATTCAAGCCGCAGAAACTGCCGTTCGTGAAATCGTAGCGCGCAGCAAAATGGATACTGTTCTGTATGAGGGCCGTGAAAAAATTGGCATTGATTTAGCAAACTCGATTCAGAAGATATTAGATAGCTATAAGAGCGGAATTTACGTCACTAGCGTGACTGTACAAAATGTACAGCCACCCGAACAAGTCCAAGCTGCGTTTGATGATGCAGTGAAGGCTGGACAAGATCAGGAACGTCTAAAGAGTGAAGGTCAAGCCTATGCCAATGACATCATCCCACGTGCCAAAGGTACAGCAGAACGCTTAATTCAAGAGGCTGAAGGCTATAAGTCTAGGGTAGCCGCGACTGCGGAAGGTGATGCAACCCGCTTTAAGCAGGTTTTGGTGGAGTATTCCAAGGCTCCACAAGTAACACGTGATCGCATGTACATCGATAGCATGCGTGAGATGTATAACAACGTTACTAAGATATTGGTTGATACAACGAAGAGCAACAGCCTTTTGTATTTACCTCTTGATAAGATCGTTGCTCAAGTAAGTGCTGAGAGTGCACAGGCTGCTAATGCGCAAGTAAATCAAACTGGCGCAGCAACTCCGACGGGGAGTGTGACTGTAGGTGGTGCTACTGGCCTTAATAATCCAAACTCTACTTCGGTAACTGGCGCTGCTACAACAAGCGCTCCTTCTGCGCCACCAAATCCCGGAAGCGCTGCCGATAAACGCGATGGCCTTCGTAGCCGTGATCGGGAGTACAGGCAATGAATGCAAATCGTTTAATTGTTGCGGGCATTGCTTTCATTGCTCTTATTTATGTGCTGTCCTCCAGTATTTTCATTGTTGATCAACGAAAATTTGCTGTGGTGTTCTCTTTTGGTCAAATCGTACGGGTGATAGAAGAGCCTGGTTTACGAGTAAAGTTGCCAGCCCCATTTGAAAGCGTGCGTTTCTTTGATCGCCGTATTCTGACAATTGATAACCCAGAAGCAGAGCGCTTTATCACTGCCGAGAAGAAAAATCTTTTGGTAGATTCTTATGTGAAATGGCGCATTGTTGATCCTCGTAAATTCTTTATCAGCTTTAAGGGTGATGAACGCTTAGCGCAAGACCGACTTACTCAATTAGTTCGCTCTGCTTTAAATGAAGAATTTACTAAGCGTACTGTGCGAGAGTTGATTTCAGATCAGCGTGAAGAAGTCATGCAAGGTATTCGTAAAAAGGTGGCTGATGATGCATCTGATATCGGCGTTGAAATTGTTGACGTTCGTTTAAAGCGTGTTGACCTTTTGGCCGAGATTAGTGATTCGGTATACCGTCGTATGGAGGCAGAGCGTAAGCGTGTAGCCAATGAGTTGCGCTCAATGGGTGCGGCTGAATCCGACAAGATCCGCGCAAATGCCGAGCGTCAACGCGATACGATCTTGGCAGAAGCCTACCGTGATGCACAAAAGATCAAAGGTGCTGGGGATGCTTAGGCCACAGCACTGTTTGCAGAGGCGTTTGGACGAGATCCCCAATTTGCTCAGTTCTATCAAAGTTTAGAAGCCTA
>CANHLB010000014.1 GCA_947461335.1 Burkholderiaceae bacterium
GAAGGCGGTCTAGTAGTTCCAGTCATTCGCAATGTAGACCAAAAAGGCCTCATAGAGATTGCAAATGAGACGGCCGCATTAGCAAAGCTAGCTCGTGAAGCTAAGTTGAAGCCAGATCAGATGCAGGGCGCCTCTTTTACGATCTCTTCATTGGGCGGTATTGGGGGTACTTACTGCGCTCCGATTGTGAATGCTCCTGAAGTCGCCATCTTGGCAGTGAATAAGTCTGCTATGAAACCCATTTGGGATGGAGACCAGTTTGTTCCGCGCCTCATTTGTCCGCTTTCGATGACCGCTGATCATCGCGTCATTGATGGTGCTTTAGCTACACACTTCACTACTTATCTCACTCAGTTATTAGGTGATTTTCGTAAGGTGACCTTGTGAATTTACAGTATCAAAAGTTACCTAGGAATTTTTCATGAACGCTCCCGACATCAAAAAATATCTCAATCTTGAACATGTAGATACCGATCCCGCAGAAACTGCAGAATGGAATGATGCCTTTATGGATCTATTGGCCTCGGGTGATAGTGCTCGCGCCAAATTCATTTTGGATAATTTAGTAAAGCTGGCTAACAAAAACCAAATTAATTGGGTCCCTGATTTAGTTACCCCATATATCAATTCCATTCCCGTAGATGAGCAACCACCATTTCCTGGAGACCTTGCGATTGAAGAAAAGCTCGCATCGCTCATGAGGTGGAATGCACTCGCTATGGTGGCGAAGGCTAACGAGGCGTATGGAGAGTTGGGGGGCCATATTGCTAGTTATGCCAGTGCGGCTGATTTATTTGAGGTTGGGTTTAACCATTTCTTTCGCGCTAGAACTGAGGGTGGAGATGCAAAAGAGCGTGGTGATTTAGTTTTCTTCCAGCCGCATAGCGCTCCAGGAGTATATGCACGTGCTTACTTAGAGGGAAGGCTGACCGAGAATGATCTAGCGCATTACAGACGCGAGATTACTGCCTCTGAATCTGGAGCAAGAGGCTTATCAAGCTATCCACATCCATGGTTGATGCCTGATTTTTGGCAATTTCCAACGGGCTCGATGGGTATTGGACCTATTAGCTCAATTTACCATGCGCGTTTTATGCGCTATCTCAGTGATCGCAAATTATTAGACTGCTCTACTAGAAAAGTATGGGGTGTGTTTGGTGATGGCGAGATGGATGAGCCAGAAAGTATGAGCGCCTTGACCTTAGCTTCTAGAGAAAAGCTCGATAACTTGGTTTGGGTAGTCAATTGCAACTTGCAGCGCTTAGACGGCCCAGTTCGTGGCAATGGCCGAATCATTGACGAACTCGAAAAATTATTCCGAGGCTCTGGTTGGAATGTGATTAAGTTGGTTTGGGGCAGTGATTGGGATGGCTTATTTGCAAGAGATACCACGGGAGCATTGGTAAAAGCTTTTGCGCAAACCGTTGATGGACAAATGCAAACATTTGCTGCAAAGGATGGCAGCTTTAATCGTAAAAACTTTTTTGGCCAAAACGAAGAGCTAGCTCGTCTTGCTCAAGGTATGACAGATGAGCAAATTGATCGACTCAAAAGAGGTGGTCATGATTTAGTCAAAATTCATGCAGCCTATCAAGCTGCTGCCAATCATGTAGGTCAGCCAACCGTGATCTTAGCCCATACCAAAAAAGGCTATGGCATGGGTAATGCTGGCCAAGGAAAAATGACTACCCATAGTCAGAAAAAGTTAGATGATGAAGCTTTGATTGAATATAGAAATCGTTTTAACTTGCCCTTAACGGATGAGCAAACAACAAGCCTCACATTCTTTAGGCCTGATGAAGCTAGCGAAGAATTGAAATACTTAAAAGAGCAGCGCAATAAGCTTGGCGGTCAATTGCCTAAGCGTTATTCAGAATGTGAGCAGTTAAATGTCCCTGATATCACTTCTTATGCAAGCTTTGCAATCAAGGCTGAGAATAAAGAGATGTCGACCACGATGGCTTTTGTTCGCATGCTTGGCAATTTACTAAAAGATAAAGAGCTTGGGCCTAGGGTTGTGCCGATTGTTGCGGATGAGGCCCGTACTTTTGGAATGGCTAATCTATTTAAGCAGGTGGGGATTTACTCGAGCGTTGGTCAACGGTATGAGCCAGAAGATATTGGTTCAGTACTAAGCTATCGCGAGGCTTTGGATGGACAAATTTTAGAAGAAGGAATTAGCGAAGCGGGTGCAATTGCTAGCTGGACTGCTGCAGCAACTAGCTACAGCGTGCATGGTATTGCAATGTTACCTTTCTATATCTACTACTCAATGTTTGGCTTTCAGCGTATCGGCGATGCCATCTGGGCTGCCGCTGACCAACGCGCTAGAGGATTTTTGCTAGGTGCAACTTCGGGTAGAACAACTTTAGGTGGCGAAGGTTTGCAGCACCAAGATGGTAGTAGTCAGCTTGTTGCTGGAACTATCCCTAATTGCAAGGCATATGATCCTGCATTTGCTGGAGAGTTGGCCGTGATTGTGGATCAAGGCATGCGCGACATGTTAGTTGATCAAAAAGATTTGTTCTACTACATCACACTCATGAATGAGAACTATGCACAACCAGACTTGCCGCAGGGTGCAGCTGAAGGGGTGATTCGGGGCTGCTACAAATTAAAGACGATTAATGCCATTCATGGCGATGGCAAATCATCCGTGACTTTACTTGGCTCTGGTGCAATCATGACTGAAGTGCTCAAGGCCGCGGATATTTTGGCTAATGCTGGGGTGAGTGTCGATGTATTTAGTGTGACGAGTTGGAGTGAGCTCTCTAGGGATGGTAAGACTAAAGAGCAGGCCAGACTCTCAGGTAAAGCTGATGCCGAACAAGCATTTATTACTCAAGTACTCGCCCAAGGTCGCGGCCCTATCGTGGCAGCTACAGACTATGTACATGCACTTCCTGAGAGTATCCGAGCTTATGTTCCTGAAGGTAGAGGATATATAACTTTGGGAACTGATGGTTTTGGCAGGAGTGATACGCGAGCAGCATTGCGAGAATATTTTGGCGTTAATGCAGATAGCATTTATAAAGTGGCAAAAGAATCATTAAAAAATAATCTTTTATCTTGATGCCTTATGATGACTTTATTGTTACCTATTACTGAATTGACTGGAGATTTTTAGATGTCCCTTATTCAAAAGCTCAAAGCACGTGCAGCTAGCAATAATCCTGTACGGGTGGGCATCATTGGCGCTGGTAAATTTGGCTCTATGTATCTCTCGCAAGTGCCTCGTACCCCAGGTATTCATCTGGTAGCTGTGGCTGATCTTTCTCCAGTGCGTGCAAAAGAATCTCTTGCACGTGTAGGTTGGGAGGCAGCTCGTTATAGCGCTAGCTCTCTTCAGGATGCTGCTAAGTCTGGAGCTACCTTTGTGACTGACGATTCAGAAAAAATGATTGCTAGTGAGCATATTGACATTGTGATTGACTCTACCGGTAGTCCAGCAGCTGGTATTCGTCATGCCCTGCTGTGTATTGATCATCGCAAGCACATCATCATGGTCAACGTAGAGGCAGATGTTTTAGCCGGACCATTGCTAGCGCGCAAAGCGGCAGAGGCTGGTGTCATTTACTCAATGGCTTCAGGCGATCAACCCGCCCTCATTGCAGAACTAGTAGATTGGGCCAGAACAATAGGATTAGAAGTGGTCTGTGCGGGTAAAGGCACTAAATATTTACCTATCTACCACCAGTCCACGCCAGATACAGTTTGGGGTCACTATGGTTTTTCTGAAGAACAAGTGGCAGGCGGAGACTTTAATGCGCAAATGTTCAATTCATTTTTGGATGGAACCAAATCTGCACTCGAAATGGCTGCAGTCTCGAATGCTTGTGACTTAAATCCCCCAAGTAATGGCTTGGAGTTTCCACCTTGTGGGGTAGATGACCTGCCACATGTCTTCAGACCCGTTTCTGAAGGAGGCATCCTGACCCAAAAAGGCACTGTTGAAGTAGTGTCCTCTGTTGAAAGAGATGGTCGCCCAGTATTTAGAGATCTACGGTGGGGTGTATACGCAGTATTTGAAGCGCCTAGTCAATACGTGATTGATTGCTTTGCACAATATGGGTTAAAAACAGATAGCACTGGTAAATATGCTGCGATGTATAAGCCATACCACTTGATTGGTTTGGAGCTAGGCATCTCTGTTGCAAGTATTGCGGTACGCGGAGAAGCTACTGGTACAACTGGCGACTGGAGGGGCGATGTTGTTGCTACTGCTAAGCGGGCATTAAAAGCTGGTGAGAAGTTAGATGGAGAAGGTGGCTTTACTGTTTATGGAAAGCTTATGACAGCGGCTGATTCATTAAAGCTTGGAGCTCTTCCAATTGGACTAGCGCATAACATGATTCTGAATAAAGATATCCCAGCAGGAAAGCCGGTGTGCTGGAGTGATGTTGATTACGATGCCACGCAACAAGCCATTTTATTTCGACGGGAAATGGAAAAGGTTTTTTCCCAATAAAAACGTACCGATATTTTAGTTTGCAGAAACCCCTGCTTTAGTGCATAGCCACTCTTTAAAGAGTTTAATTTTTTGACTGTTTTTTGCATTCGATCTAAACGATAAAAAGTGAGTTCGATCAGTAGTGGGCAGAAAAATTCCTTGTCCAAGCTCCACGAGCTCTCCCCGTGAGAGCTCTCTTTCGGCAAAGCGTACGCTTTCTAGAACTGCACCAATACCATCAACTGCTGCTGATACAGAGAGTGCAGCGCGATCAAATGACATCTTTCTAGTAGAGGGGTTTTTGAGATGGTTGATTTCAAACCATTGCTCCCAAGTATGAAGATTTAAGGAGGATTCAATCAACATCAGTTTGCTCATGAGTTCTTCTATAGGAACATTGGGATCAATTAATTCTGGGGCACATAAGGGAGCAATTTTTTCTTCGCCTAAAGAGATAGAGGTGATGCCAGGTCCTTCATGGGTAAATTGATACGAGATAGCAATATCAATTTCTTGATTGCGCAAAAGGTCGATCGGTTCAGCTCCTGATGTGAGTCGAATGGTAATGTCGGGATTATCTTTAATAAATTGAGGCAGTCTTGGGCTAAGCCATTTTGCGGCAAAGCTAGGAGAGCAGTGCAAAGCAAGCACTTGCGAGTTGGGTGCAAGAGTGACTTCATCGCATGCTGCTTCAATGACATCAAATACTCTAGAAAGTGAATCTTGTAGCCGGCGCCCCTCGGCTGTAGGCTCCACTTTGCGGTTCTTACGCAAAAATAGGACTTTTCCAAAATAATCCTCAAGATCTCGAATTTGATGACTAATGGCTGATTGAGTGAGATGGAGTTCTTTAGCGGCCAAGGTAAAGCTTTCAAGACGTGCAGCAGCCTCAAAAGCACGTAAAAGAACATAGTTTGGCATTTTTCTCATGTAAATATAATATACATGATTTTGATTCATCTATGCATGAATACTTATCGTTTGTCAAAACCTTCGGGAAAGCCCATGATTACGGCTTAGTGATATTTTGAGTTTTCTCAAAACACCCAATTTGCTTGCATATTAGAAAAAGGAATTTACATGGCTGAAGTAATGGAGAAAGAATGTAAATTGGACTTAGGCGGTCGAGAGTCGATTTATCAACCTGAAGACAAATCCCAAATTTTTCCTTATCAGCCAAAATTTGAGAGTTTTGCCGAGGAACGTCAGCATCTTAAAGAGCGCTTAGTTGCGGCATGCAGAGCATTTGCTCTTGAAAAGTTTGACTATGGATTTGCCGGGCATTTAACGGTTCGTGATCCAGAGCATCCAAATCTATATTGGACCAATCCAATGGCCGTGCATTTTGATCAAGTTAAGGTTTCTAATTTAATTTTGGCTGATCATGAAGGCAATATTTTGGAGGGCAAGCATGCATTAAATCGTGCTGGATTTGTATTGCACGCAGCAGTTCATGAAAAACATCCTGATATCGTTGCTATGTGCCATGCACATACAGTATATGGAACGGCCTTTGCGGCACTAGGCAAGCCATTAGATCCAATCTCGCAAGATGCTGCTGCATTCTTCGAAGATCATATGGTGTTGGCTGAGCAAGCTGGTCAAGTAGCTGTAGAGGATAATTCAGGATATAACGTAGCGGGCTCGCTGAAAAAAGTAAAAGCCATTATCCACCGTAATCATGGCTTGCTAACAGTTAGTCGTCACAGCATTGAAGCTGCGGCATTTTGGTTTATCGCTTTAGAGCGTTGTTGCAAGCAGCAGATGATGGTTGAGGCTACAGGTATTAAGCCAGTATTGTTATCGCCAGAAACCGCACGCTACAGTCGTGAACACGTGGGCAGCGAGTATATTGGTTGGTTACATTTCCAGCCAATCTGGGGTTATCTAAAAGAAAACCAGCCAGATATGTTTGAGTAATCGAAGAGTTTTAAGATATAGCTGGTTAATCAATAGGAGCAGTAGTAATGACAAGTAAACAGGAACAAGCGGAGAAAAAGGTTGGCGCATCTGCGGGACCTGCAACGCCTAAGAAATTGGTTCCCTATGGTGGCTACTACACCAATAAAGTACCGGGCCATGATCCGGAGCTGACTGAAGTTGGCCCCGGGACACCCATGGGCGAGTATATGCGTGGTTTTTGGCATCCTGTTTGCATGTCCATTGAGTTAACTGATACACCAAAATTTTTAACTATTTTGTGTGAAGAATTAGTCGCTTTTCGTGATGGCAGTGGACGCGTTGGTGTCCTACATGCGCATTGCGTACATCGGGGCGCATCACTAGAGTATGGACAGATTCAAGAGCATGGTATTAAGTGTTGTTATCACGGCATGGTATTTGATGTCGACGGTACTTGCTTGAATGCGCCTTTCCCTAAGGGCGAAGAAGCAGAAGCAAAAAAGTATGCTTGCTCAATTCAGCAGGGAGCCTATAAAGCTTTCGAAAGAAATGGCTTGGTATTTGCTTATATGGGCCCCCCTGATCAAGAACCGCCATTTCCAGAATGGGAATCTGATTTCACGGTAGCTCCTGGTGATGAACTCGTTCCTTATAGCAATTTCCAGCACTGCAATTGGTTGCAGGTACAAGACAATGCAGCCGATAACTTCCATACAGCTGAATTACATGCTGCTAAAAACGTAGTAGGCGGCCACTTTCAAGGTACAACCTTCGATGAGGTAGGTTCTCCAACAATGGAAGTGCATCCAGATATGCAGTTTGTGCCAATCCATGGTGGGCGAGGCCTGGCTTGTTCTGGTGCGCGTCGTGTCAACAACGATAAATTGTTTATTCGTGTTCAACATCAAGTGTTACCAAACCTCAGCTTGCATGCTTACACTTCTGAAGATGGCTCTAATAAGAAATTATTTAGCCGCTTTCATATTATTCGCTGGACAGTTCCAGTCGACGACTTCAATAGCAAGATGATCGGCTGGCGTGTGATGGGCCCCGGCATTGATACCCGTGGAATCGGACAAAAAGAGCTGGTCGGATATGAATCAATCGACTTTTTGGACGGTCAAGTTGCCTTGAGAAGAGCCGAGCGTTTCAATAAGCACACCATTAACGATATTGTGGATATTCCTACCGATCACAGGGGGCGCTCCAATTACAAGATGGCTCAATATGCACCTGGTGATTACGAGGCCATCATTAGTCAAAGACCGATCGCAATTCATGCTCTAGAGAATCCAACTAAATTTGATGCGGGCCCTTATTTATTCAGAAAGATGCTTCGGGATGCTATTCGTGGCTCTAATCCAGCGGCAAGTGCAGAATCTTTTGCTGAATGGTTAAAGGAATTGAACGGCGCACCGAATAGCTACTGCTCTGGGACTGTATTTGAGTTGCCCATTGGCGCTACTACTGAAGAAGAAGTGTCGCAAAGGCGCTTTGTGGCTAAAGGCGTGATCGCTATTCTTACGGAAAGTGAGCAGTACAAAGGCAAAGAGCGTACTGACTTCGTGAAACAAAAAATGGAAGAGCTTGAGCAAACTGCAAAAGCACAATTTAAACATTAATCTAATGAACTGAAGATGTGGGCTGCGATTGCAGCCCATTCTTTTTGTGGAGTGAGACAAAAAAGTGAATACAATTTCTAGTGAGGACTCCGAAGAGTTAGTGATCGAGATTCTGAGTACTGGCCAAAAAATCAATATCACGAGAGCTGAATCAATCATTGATGCTTTGGCAAGAATGGGTATTGAAGTACCCACTTCGTGTCAATCAGGATTGTGCGGCACTTGTAAGACAAGATACATTAGTGGTGACGTGGATCATGGGGATTGTATCTTGAGTGAGGCTGAACATGAGGAGTACTTGACTCCTTGTATCTCACATATCAAAAGCGGAACATTAGTGCTTGATTTATAAAAAAATATACGTATTAGGTGCAGGTGCAGTCGGATGTTTTTTTGGTGGCATGTTAGCTCGCGCCCATCATGATGTCACATTTATCGCAAGGCCAAAACGTGCAGAGGCCTTAAATGAATGTGGCTTAGAGATGGATTGCAAAACATTTCATGAAACAGTACAGGTTAAAGCAAGCTCTAATATTGCTCTTTTGGAAGATGCAGATTTAGTTCTCCTTAGCGTGAAGTCTTTAGATACAGAAGATACGCTTACGCAAATTAAATCAGTTTTACCAAGCAAAGCAGTCGTCTTAAGCTTGCAAAATGGAGTGGCAAACATAGACATTGCCTCTAACATTATTAGCAGTCCTATCTATGCAGCAGTAGTTTATGTTGCTGCCGGGATGATTGGCCAAAGAACCATGAAACATCATGGTCGTGGTGAGCTTTTAGTGGGTAGTCTTAGTAGCACATCACCTATAGACGATATCAATCTCCAAGGGATTTGCAAACTTTTTGATGAGGTAGGCGTTCCCTGTTCTGTCGCTCCACAAATCAAAAGAGAGATGTGGTTGAAGTTTTTAGTGAATTGTTCTTTTAATGCAATCTCTGGCATTGGTCAGATTTCTTATGGGCAGATGGTAAAGTCTCCCGGCATTGTCAAACTGATTCAAGAAATTACAAGAGAGTTTCTTGCTATCGCGGCGCTCGAGGATGTCAAGATAACTTTGTCAGAGGCGCTTGCAGCTAACGATTCAATAGCTACTACGATGCTTACCCAAGTTTCCTCAACTGCTCAAGATTTAGCCAAAGGAAAAAGGACTGAAATTGATTTTTTGAATGGGTATATTGTTCAATTGGGTAAGCGGCACGGTATTCCAACGCCGTATAACGAATCGGTATATGCCCTTGTCAAAATGATGGAGTCCCCAACTAAATAGAGGGATTTGGTCCTTCTGCATCAATTTGTTTTTCCCAAGAGGCATCGATAAAAGCAGGAAGCTTCATGCACTCATTGAAAATCTTCATCAGAGTGGGATAGGCACTCATGTCCATCTTCATACTCAAGGCATTAAAGATTTGAGGAACTAAGCAAATATCAATAAGGCCGGGCTGATCGCCAAAGGCAAACTTACCACGGCGTGAATCAGTACTTAATTGCTGCTCAATACTAGTTAGTCCCAACTGAATCCAATGTTGATACCAAGCATCTTTTATCTCACTGCTGGCACCGACCTGCTTAATGAGGTAACGCAGTACACGCAGATTGCTGATAGGGTGAATATCAATAGCGATATCCATAGCAAGTGAGCGTACCCATGCACGATCGATTGGGGATTTTGGTAATAAGGCAGGCTCTGCTTGAATTTCATCTAGGTATTCAATGATGGCAAGTGATTGATGAATGTTTTGTTGCCCATCTTCAAACAAAGGAACAAGGCGATTTGGGTTTTTACTGACATATGATTCAGACAGTTGTTCGCCACCATTTTTGTTGAGATGGACTGGTATCACCTCATAGTTCATACCCTTGAGATTTAGGGCAATTCGGACTCGGAAGGCAGCAGAGCTCCTCCAGTAGCTATAAAGCTTAGGCTTCATATCAGTGCTTTCATTATGATCATGGCTCTTAGTATATGCAGGAAGCATATTTAGGTGAAGTAGATTCCAATTGCTTTAGACTCTTTCTTATGGAAGAAATTAATTTTTGGATTAGCATGATTGCAACGATAGCGTTTGCGGTTACCGGCGTTTTAGCAATTGCTGACCGTGGCGTTGATCTTTTTGGCGTCCTCGTTCTTGGGGTGATTACTGCGATTGGCGGCGGCACGATTCGAGATATGATTTTGGAGGCGCCCGTTTTTTGGTCTGAGAATCAAATCTATGTTTGGATGGCATTAGGTGCAAGCGTGCTGACATTTCTTACGGAATCTTTTTTTACTCAGCCACAGATATATCGGTGGATGCTGTATATCGATGGCTTTGGGGCAGCTCTGTTTGCTATTCAAGGGGCTAATAAGGCATGGGCTATGGATTTTGGCTTGCCGGTAGCACCCGTCATCTTGGGCGTGATTACTGCTATTGGCGGTGGATTAATAAGAGATATTTTGGCTGGTAGAAAAACACTCATCATGTCGCATGAGCTTTATGCAATTCCAGTGACATTAGGATGTTGTGCTTATGTACTCATCCTCAATTTTTTTCCGCAATACGCACTCGAAGGATCTATTTTTTGTATGCTGGGTATATTTGGATTACGCGCAGCTGCGATTCATTGGGACCTACGCGTACCTAAAATGTTTATTACTAAAACGCGCTAACTGCCCCGTCGCTACGAGGGTCCCAGCCACCACGCAAGGTACCTGACGGATCACGAATGATGCAGCCAGCATGACCTACAGTCTCATCAAACGCATCGAGCATTTCAATTTCATGACCCATTGCATGAAGTTCTTTTGCAACCCATGGGCTAAAGCGAGATTCTAATTTCAGGCTATCACTAGTTTGACCCCATGTGCGACCGAGTAACCAGCGTGGTCGACTGATCGCATCTTGAGGATCAAGGCCATAAGTAGCGGTCCGAGTAAACACAGCGCATTGTGTTTGTGGTTGACCATCGCCACCCATTGTTCCGTAGACCATTGACCGACCATCTTTAAATAAGGCCATGGCTGGGTTCAGTGTATGAAAAGGTTTGCGATAAGGCTCGAGATGATTAAGAGTTTTGGGATCTAATGAAAAGCTACAGCCACGATTCTGCCAATTCACCCCTGACTTCGGTAGCACAATCCCAGCACCAAACTCGTGATAAATACTTTGAATAAAGGAGACACAGTTGCCATCACCATCAATCACTCCCATCCAGATGGTATCTGCCGGACCTTTGCCCTGACCCCAGGGTAAAGCTTTATTGGGGTTAATATTCTTGGCAAGCTTTTTCAGAAAGGCTGGCGACAAAAAAGACTGCGCATTTTTTGTCATATAAGCAGGATCGGTTACAAATTGATCACGGATTTTAAATGCTTGCTTAGTTGCCTCAACACAGTGATGAACATACTCAGTGCTATCAACCTTAAAGCGTTTTAAGTTCAACTGATCCAAGATGCCAATGATCATGAGAGATACTACGCCTTGGGTTGGCGGTACCATGTTGTAGACCTTACCAAGACTATGTTTCAGCTCAAGCGGGTCTATTAGTTTTGCGTGATGACGATGCAGATCGCCTAACCTTAGTGGACTACCAATATCCGTGAGCTCTTTGGCTAATAAATTAGCGAGATCCCCGCGGTAATAATCATCTGTCCCTTTGGTAGCGATTTGGCGTAAGGTTTTTGCTAAGCGCTCTTGCTTAAAGATGCTACCAACAGCTGGTGCTTTACCATTCACCAAAAAAGTCTTAGCGAATCCAGGGATGGGGCTGAGCTCTTCACGTTTTTTTGCAGTCAGGCTTGATTGGCTATAAGTGACTGGTATGCCGGCCTCTGCGTAATGAATGGCATCAGCTAATAAGCGAGATAAAGGAATCTTCCCGCCTAGACCTTTTTTAGAAAGTTTGTGTGCTGCACCCCAACCAGAAATCGTGCCGGCAACTGTGTTAGCTGCTACTGGGCCACGAAACGGAATGGCTTTAGTAATACCGCGCTCCGCATACCATTGCTTGCTAGCTAAACCAGCAGCAGCGCCGCATGCATCAATTCCACCCATTGCCTTACCGG
The DNA here is from genome assembly GCA_947461335.1 of Burkholderiaceae bacterium. Lineage (GTDB taxonomy): Bacteria > Pseudomonadota > Gammaproteobacteria > Burkholderiales > Burkholderiaceae > Polynucleobacter. The sequence continues at coordinate 12,021 of CANHLB010000014.1, forward strand.
GGGAATGAATCACCCAGAAAGAGTCGCCGCCAATGGAGTTCATGTGGGGGTAGACAACTGCAATAGTAGCTGCTGCAGCAACCATTGCCTCTAATGCATTACCACCTTCTCTGAGAACTGCTAATGCTGATTCAGAAGCAAGAGAGTGCGGCGCAACCGCCATCCCTTGAATACCCCACTTTGCTTGCATTACAAAACCCCTCTATTTTTTGACCCTACTTTTTTAGCTTTATTTATTTTCTCGCAACTGACGCTCGATCTCTGAACTAGAGTCTACAGTGATCTCATTTTGCTCTACGCCAGCCAATGGATCAACGGAGATTGCATTAGCATCAACTGCAATAGCAGGCTTATCAACAAAGTAAGTAACAGTTTCTGGGACGAAGATGATGATTGCCACCAGAATCAACTGTAGGCCAACCCACGGCAAAGCCCCATAGTAAATATCGGAGCTCTTAACAGACTTCGGTGCGACCCCTCGCAAATAAAATAGAGCAAATCCAAAGGGCGGGTGCATGAAGGAGGTCTGCATATTGGCGCCGAGAAGCACACCAAACCAAATCAAGTCGATTCCTAATTTTTGTGCAACTGGAGCGAGCAGTGGAATGATGATGAAAGCAATCTCAAAGTAATCTAAGAAGAAGGCCAAGAAGAAAACAAATAAGTTGACCACAATCAAGAAGCCAACTTGTCCCCCTGGCAAGCCAGATAAAAGATGCTCAATCCACAAGTCGCCATCCACGCCTCGGAATGCCAAACCAAATACAGTTGAACCAATCAGAATGAAGATCACCATGGCGTTGATACGCATAGTGGAGGTCATTGCATCCCAAACCAAAGTCTTTTGTAAGCGCCCATTCATGGCGGCGAGAACTAAGGCTCCAACAGAACCCATGGCACCACCTTCAGTTGGTGTTGCTAGCCCCATCAAAATGGTTCCAAGCACTAAGAAGATTAGGGCGATGGAAGGAACTATTCCCCATAGAATTTTCTTGAATAATTTCCAATTAATGACTGGGCGGGCTTCTGGTGGAAGTGCAGGTACGTCTTGCGGTCTAAAAATCGACAAGAAGAAAATAAACAAACAGAACAGTACGATTTGAATGATGGAAGGCCCAATCGCACCTGCATACATGTCACCGACAGACTTGCCTAACTGGTCAGCCAACACAATCAATACGAGAGATGGTGGAATCAATTGAGTAATGGTTCCCGAAGCGGCAATCACACCGGTAGCTACGCGGGGGTTATAGCCGTAGCGCAACATGATTGGCAATGAGATCAGACCCATTGCTATCACTGAGGCAGCAACCGTACCAGTAATCGCTCCTAGAATGGCCCCAACAATAATGACGGCATACGCTAAGCCGCCACGGATTGGCCCAAATAATTGCCCCAAACCTTCAAGCATGTCTTCCGCTAATCCACACTTCTCCAAAATCGCGCCCATGAAAGTAAAGAAGGGAATGGAGAGCAAGAGATCGTTCGACAAAATGCCAAATACTCGATCAGGTAGAGCTTGTAAGAAGGTGGGCTGAAACATGCCCATCTCGATACCAATGAAAGAAAAGAATAAGCCAACAGCGCCAAGCGAAAACGCAGCTGGATACCCAATTAATAAAAATACAATCAGACCCCCAAACATGATGGGAGCCATCAAATCTTGGCTAATCATTGGAGTGGTCTTTCATACTTAGGATCCATTTGAATCATGCCAGTCAAAGCAGCGTAGCGTTTAATGATTTCGGAAAGACCTTGAAGAGTTAATAAGAAAAATCCTAAGGTAATTACCCCGCGTACCGGCCAACGAATCAGGCCCCCTGGATTACTCGAGGTTTCATTTTGAATAATTGAGGTGATAAAAAATTCCCAGGAGTAATAGCCAATAATGGTAGTCATTGGTAGAAAGAAAATAATGCCTCCCCAAAAGTCTAGCCAGAGGCGAACTCGATTGGGATACATTGCATAAAGTACATCTACGCGGACATGTTCATTCATGCGAAAGGTAGTGGCGGCACCAAACATGACCATGCCGGCAAACAAATACCACTGAGCTTCCAGCCAACCATTGGAGCTCAAATTAAAGCCGTACCGAATCAGCGCATTTGCGGTGCTGACCAGTACGGCAATAAGAACCATCCAACTTGCTAATACACCAAAACGGTCATTTAAACGATCAACGAAACTTGCAAAAACTAAAAATTGTTTTGGCATATCAGACTCTCAATAAGGTTTTATTTGACTGGATTAGTCAACATGAAGCTCATGAGAGTTTGCTCAGCAACTTTATTCCACAGCATTTGATCGTTACGGAATTTTTTCCATGGCTCATAAATCTTCTTGAACGATGGATTTTTCGCCGCCTCTTCTTCATACATTTCAAAAGCAGCGTTAGAGGCTGCTTTCATAATGTCTGTGGAGTAGGACTGCAACTTCACGCCATTCTTAATTAAGCTTTGCAAGGCGATTGGATTTTTGTAGTCGTACTCAGCCATCATGTCGATATTGCATTCTGCGCAAGCGGATATAAAAGCTTCTTGATATTGCTTAGGCAATTTTTCCCATTCTTTAATGTTCACGTACATGGAGTACATCGAACATGCTTCCCACCATCCTGGGTAGTAGTAGTAAGGAGCAATTTTGTAGAAGCCTAATTTCTCATCGTCATAAGGACCAACCCACTCAGCCGCATCGATCACGCCTTTTTCAAGCGCGGGATAAATATCACCACCAGCGATTTGTTGTGGGATAGCGCCCAAACGGGACATCACTTCACCACCGAGTCCAGCAATACGCATTTTGAGACCCTTGAGGTCTGCAACGGTCTTTACTGGTTTTTTAAACCAACCACCCATCTGGGTTCCAGTGTTACCTGCTGGGAAAGAAATAATGTTGTAGTCACGTAAAAACTCGCGTTGCAGTTTTAAGCCACCACCCCAATACATCCACGCATTTTGCTGACGCTGATTCATACCAAATGGCACTGTGGTATCAAAAGCAAACGTTTTATTTTTACCTACAAAGTAGTAGCCAGCAGTATGAGTGCACTCGACAGTTCCTTGTTGAACTGCATCTACAGTACCGAAGGGAGGAACAATCTCACCCGCTCCAAAAATACGGATTTGGAATTTGCCATCAGTTAATGCAGCCACACGTTTAGAAATATATTCTCCACCACCATAAATCGTGTCCAAGCTTTTTGGAAAGCTAGAGGCACAGCGCCATTTCACTTCCGGCATGGTTTGGGCAATTGCAGGTGCAGCTAATACGCCAGCTGCTGCGCCAAGTGCGGTCTTACCTAAAAAGTCACGTCTTTTCATTTGATATGCTCCTTGTTGAATTTTTACGAAAGGGCATTTTTGACAATGCCTTTTTTATTAACTTCTAAAGCTATTAAAGCGAAATGCAAGGCCCTCATTTAAGTAAGCTTGCACTTGCTAGTGCGAACATGCACCCTATTTGTGCATGTTCGCACAAAGCCGTGCTAATCCATATTTCTATTATGGTTTAAGTAAGTTGCATTAAATCTACATTTCTCGGGAATACCCCGAGTGAAATTAATTAGTAATTACCCTAAGTAATTGATTTTTTTGATTTTTTCAAAGCATAATCGGGGTTGTTTTTTACTTAATGAAAATAGTTAGGAGCTACTGATGTCAACATCAACTAAAGCAGCCCCAATGACCCCTGCAGAGCGCAAAGTTATTTTTGCTTCCTCTTTAGGTACGGTTTTTGAGTGGTACGACTTTTATCTGTACGGTTCTTTGGCTGCCGTTATTGCCAAGCAGTTCTTCTCAGGCTTAGATGCTGGCTCTGCCTTCATTTTTGCTTTGTTAGCGTTTGCAGCTGGTTTCATCGTGCGCCCATTTGGGGCATTGGTGTTCGGTCGCTTAGGTGATTTGATCGGTCGTAAGTACACCTTCTTGGTCACCATTGTCCTCATGGGTGGTGCCACATTTATTGTGGGTATTTTGCCTAACTATGCAACGATTGGTGTTGCTGCACCTGTCCTGTTAATCGCCTTACGCATGTTGCAAGGTTTGGCTTTGGGTGGTGAGTACGGTGGTGCTGCTACTTATGTGGCAGAGCATGCTCCTCACGGTAAGCGTGGTGCATACACAGCGTGGATTCAGACAACAGCTACTCTTGGCTTGTTCCTCTCCTTGCTCGTGATTTTGTTCACACGTGAATTTACTGGTCCAGACTTTGATGTTTGGGGCTGGCGCGTTCCTTTCATTGCCTCTATTGTTTTATTGGGTATCTCAGTCTGGATTCGTTTATCCATGGCTGAATCACCAGCATTTACAAAGATGAAAAATGAAGGCAAATTGACCAAGGCACCTTTGACAGAGTCATTCGGTCAGTGGAAAAACTTGAAGATTGTTATCTTGGCATTGTTTGGTCTGGTTGCAGGTCAGGCAGTGGTTTGGTACACAGGTCAGTTCTATGCTTTGTTCTACCTGACTCAGGTATTGAAAGTAGATCCTAAGACTGCAAACTTGTTGATTGCTGCTTCACTGGTCATCGGCACACCATTCTTTATTGTCTTTGGTAGCCTATCAGACAAGATTGGTCGTAAGGTCATCATCATGGGCGGTTTGTTGTTAGCGATCATTTTGTATATCCCAAACACACCAGTTTCCTTGTTTAATGGCTTAACCCACTTTGCTAACCCAGCCTTAGAAAAGGCAATGGCAACTTCACCAGCAAGTATTACTGCTGATGTGAACGAATGTACTTTCCAGTTCA